>CAYMWG010000331.1:0-3303 GCA_964393765.1 uncultured Phycisphaeraceae bacterium | reverse complement strand
ACATGGACGAGGCGATCATCAACCACATGAAGAAGACCTACAACCTGATGATCGGTGAGCAGACGGCCGAGCGCATCAAGATCGATGTCGGCTCCGCAGCGCCGGTGGGTGATGAGACAAGCCTGGATGTTCGCGGGCGCGACATGATCTCCGGCCTGCCCCGCAAAACCATTGTGACAAGCGAAGAGATCCGCCAGGCCCTCCAGGAGCCGGTCAACGCGATCCTCGAAGCCGTGATCCGAACGCTGGAACGCTGCGAGCCCGAACTCGCGGCGGACCTCGTCGAGAACGGCATCACGCTCGCCGGCGGCGGGGCTCTCCTGCGCGGCATGGACAAGGTCCTCTCCAACGGCACCGGCCTCGAGGTGCGGATCGCCGACGATCCGCTCACCTGCGTCGCCCGCGGCACGGCGATTTACCTCGAGCACATCGAGGAGTGGAAGTCCACGCTCGAAAACGACATGGAACGCTGAGCCTGACGGCTCAGAAACCACCAAATGAACAAAGCAGCAAATGGGCAAAGCCCGTTCGAGCGGTTGAGTGCCCGATCGGCAGCCCGTTCGCCCCTGTGGTAGGCTCTGGGCAGGAACTTGCTGATGCCGGTTCCCTTTGCTGCATTGCTGCTTTGCTGCTTTCACTATGCCCCGCTCCCGCTGGATCAATCCCCGCATCGGTCTCACCGCCGCCATCGCCGCGCTGGGCGTGCTGTCCTTCGCGCCGCCCGGTGCCGCGGGCTGGGTCGGGGCGTTCCGCGGCCCGGTCCGCACGGTCCTCGCCCCCATCGCCGCGCCGTTCGCCCTTCTGCTGGGGCTAGTCTTGCGCGAGGAGTCGATCGCGGCGAGCGGTCCCGCGCAAGAAGCCCTCACCCAGCGCGACGGGTACCTGCGCGAGGTCAACCAACTTCGCGCTGAGAACGATGACCTCCGACGCGTCATCGCCGACCTCCAGCACGGCCTCGATCTCAATCCCAACATCCCCGTGCGGCAGTTCACCGCCGCGGTGATCGGATCGTCCTTGGACCTCTCCTCCATGATGCTGAGCGTCCGCGCCGGAACCCGCGAGGGCGTCGAGCCTTCCGCCTCCGTTGCCGTGGTCCGAGGCGTTCACCTTGTCGGGCGCGTCGTAGGTTCCCCATCGCCCCGCACCTGCTCCGTCCTTCCATTCACCGATCGCTCCGCGGGATCGATCAATGGCGTGGTCATGCTCGACGCGACGCGATTCGGCCCAGCCTGCCGGCTCGAGCCACAAGGCGATGGCACACTGACGGGCCGCCTCCGCAGCGAGGCGGTGCTGCTGCCGACCGGCGCGAGTTCCGCCGCCATCGATTCCGCCAGCGGCGGAGGAGATGCACAGGCGGGCGTCAAGCCCGGCATGGTCGTGCGACTGGCCGATGACAGTTGGCCCCAGAGCTCGCAGATGCTCGAACTCGGAGTGGTTGAGAGCGTCGAGACGCCCGCGCAGGACATCCGCATCCGGACCCTCGTCGTCCGTCCGAAGTACCGCGTCGAGCGCGTCAGCGAGGTCACGCTCCGCGTCCCCGCGGTGCGCTCTTCCAATGGTGCTCAGCCATGA
Organism: uncultured Phycisphaeraceae bacterium; assembly: GCA_964393765.1. GTDB lineage: Bacteria > Planctomycetota > Phycisphaerae > Phycisphaerales > UBA1924 > JAHBXL01. The sequence continues at coordinate 1,731 of CAYMWG010000331.1, read as the reverse complement.
GGTGGACCATCCTGCTCCTCGTCGCGGCGGTGGTTCTCGGCCTGCAACAGGCCGTGCAGGCCTCTCTCGCCGTCGGACAGACCTCCATCGCGCCATCCTTCGCCATCCCGCTTGTGGTGTTCGTCGCGCTGTTCGCAAGCCCGATGAGCGCGATGTGGACCGCTCTGCTCATCGGCCTGGCGATCGACCTGGCCTCTCCCCGCGGCACGGGCGACCTCATCGTCGCCGGACCCAACGCCCTGGGATACCTCATCGGGGCGTACTTTGTGCTCACCGTCCGCGCCCTGATGTACCGGCGCAACCCGCTCACACTCATGGTCCTGTCGATCATCGCCTGCATGCTCGCCGAGGTATTCGTCGTCGCCGTCCACTCCATCCGCGCGATGTACTCAGACGCCTACGCCTGGAGCGGCCTGACGCAACTCGGCCAGCGGATGCTCGGTGCGCTGTATACCGGCATCGCGGGCCTGGTCATGTCCTTTGTCCTCTTCCCGATGATCCCCCTGTTCGGCTTCCACGACCCGCGCGAACGGCGCTTCGGGGCAAGAAAGTAGTTCCGTGGCATCGAGCTTCCGCTCGATGATGTCGCAAAGCGACATGCGCCTTCAAGTCCGCAAAGCGTGGTGCCCAATGCGGAAGACGTCCCGCCTGGCTCCCAGCGCAGGAGCCTGAGCACCAAACCAATCGGCGACCCAGCCACTCTCACGCTCCCTCCGGGCGCAGGCACACACTGCCTGTCCCTCCCTCTACCTGTTTCCTTTCCCTTACACTCCCCCCATGCCCACCGCCTTGCCGGTAATCCTCTTCGACGACGGCCGCGGCGAACTCGCGCCGCTCACGGACCTGCGACCGGCGTTCGATGTGCGGGTGGGCGCGCTGACCGTCGCCGAACGCGTTGCGATGGACACGGCTGTCACTCTCGCCGCATTGGTCTGCCCTGAACCGCTGGCTGCCATAACGCGGGAACGACACGCGGTGCCGGTGAACCCAGCCCGTTTTCCCGCAGGACCGTGCCTGCTGGTCAATAGTCGTTGGGCGGCATTTGACCCTTCTGCGGCCTCTAACCTTGACCCGGACGAAGCCGCGGTTAGCACATCAACCGGCGAACTGCTCTTTGCTCACGCCAACCCGGCATTGCTGCAACGCTTGATGCTTGGCGACTGTTCAGAACTGCGCACCGTTCCCTGGGGGGTTGAGCAGAACGAAGCGGCGTTTTCACTTATGCAGCGGCCATGGCACGCTCGGCGGAGCCGCGATGCGGCGATCGCGGTCGATCTTGGCATCGCCGCAGCCCGGTTCACGCCAATGAGCGGCCTTCCGGTGGGCGTTGTCTGCGTGGCAGGCTGGTTTGGGGGAGAGGTCACGGCCAAGGGAGGCCGGGGCGTGTTCATCCACCCGTCCGCACGCGTATATCCCACAACCCTCCTCGATCATGAATCCGGCCCCATTGTCATCGACGATCACGCCGTCATCCGCCCCGGCGCGATCATCACCGGCCCCGCCTACATCGGCCCGCACTCCACCATCCTCGACCGCGCCGTCATCCGCGGCAACACCGCGATTGGGCCGCACTGCAAGGTCGCCGGCGAGGTCAGCGGAACGGTCTTCCAGGGATACTCGAACAAGGCCCACGACGGCTTCCTCGGCGACTCCTGGGTCGGCGAATGGGTCAACCTCGGCGCGGGCACGACCAACTCCAATCTGCTCAACACCTACTCCGAGATCATCTGC
>CAYMWG010000330.1:0-3319 GCA_964393765.1 uncultured Phycisphaeraceae bacterium | reverse complement strand
CTCGTCTGCTCGCGTCTCAAATCGCTCCGACTACCGTTCTGAAACAGTCTCTAAGTAATCATCCTCTCGCAGGCCCAATGAAAGATGCCACCCAACGCCGTGAACTACGCGGCGTGTTGGAGTGGGCGAAGTGATCGTGCCTGCTGGACTTGCATTGGCGTGGCGATGGCGATGCGTGGCTGGCCGGGCGGGGGTGTTGGGCGTTTCTTGTGGGGCCAGCGGTAGGCCTTCTTCGGCCCGATGCGTCGGTAGGTGTCCTGCAGTGCGCAGCGCAGGCGTTTCCGGAGTCGATGGATCGTGAAGCCCGGCGATCGCGCCGCACGCACCGCGGCGAGCGTGAGGGCGATGGAGAGCCGCCGGGCGGCGTGGCCCGTGCCGGTGATCGCCCTCGCGCCAAGCAACGCCAGCATCCACAGGCCCGCCACGCTCCAGTCCAGTTCCAGTTGCGCGTGCGTCGCGGTGCATGACCGCACCTTGCGGCGTGCCAGCGTCTGCTTGAGCGAGCGGAAGGCGACCTCCAGCCCCCAGCGGCGGCGGTACAACTCCGCCGCGGCCGCGGCCGGCTGTCACCCATGTAGTCGTTGCTCGATGGGTCCGTTTAGGTCATTTGGCAAATTTGCTAGGGCACCTCCAAGAGGGTCCGAACCCGTTCCCAAAGCCGTTCAAGCTCGGGTTGATCCGAGAGCGGCCGTATCTCATCGGGCCTGCCGTGCAGCACGCACTCAGCATAGTTGTGGCTCTGGTTCTGCAGGATCAGCTCCAGGCGGGGATTGCTGGGCGAGTCGGGCGCGCCGCGCGGCAGGAATCGGGCGTCAACATAAGTGCCCTGCGGAAGCCGGCTCCTGCTTGAATGCAATGCCCACTGCGCCGGGTCGCTCATGGCACGGCCTGTGGGGCACCAGCCCCAGACAAAGTGGACTTCCATCTGATCATCGTTGAGCGTGACGGCCCGGCAGGCCACGACACCTGTGCCTCGACCCGGCCAGCGGATTGTCGCCGGAGGTGCCTCATAGCGCCAGTAAGCGTTCTGTGCCGAGATGCACGGGCCCAGCAGAAGGCCGGCCCGCAGGCTATAGGCGTTCAGCCGCAAAATGGCGGGGACCGACCAGCTGGGCATAATGGCCCCTTCCGCCCAGATCAGCAGGCAGACTGTGCCAGCCGCGCCGGCCGCGAGCCACAGAAGTATGCGCGTGTGGAGCACCGGAAGCCTGAGAGGGCGGCGTCGCCGGCGGGTGTCGCTTCCGCACTCCGGGCAGACGATCCCCGCGAGGCCCAACAGCGGATAGCCGCACGCGCAGCGCTCTGACTTGGGCGCCCGGTTTGGATGCGTGCGCATGCGCAGTCGAACGACAACCGAGCCCGTCGCGGCAGCGAGTGCAAACAGCAGAAGAGCCGAAACCGGTCCGGCGACCGGTCCGGGGAACAACTCATCCGCAATCTCGTTCGGGAGGGGCGCAGGGCTGTACGCGACGAACCACATAGCCATCCCTACCGGACCCGCGAGCGTAAGGTGCGCCAGCCGGGCGGAGACAACGCCGCCTCGAACCATGCGTTCACGCGCGTCGGCGGGGAGGCTGACCCAGCGTGCCCGCTCGCTGATCCACTGCGATGCGCGCTTCCGCGCAACAACCGGCAACCACCAGCTGGCAACGCAGTGGGCGACGACCAAGGACAGCATGGTGGGAAGCCACCACCACAGGTCCGCCGCAACAGGCGCCGCCAAGATGACCGGACCCGCGCGATGGACCCTGGCCGCGCACACGCCAAGAACCAGCCCGACCGGGTCTCCTCCCGCGGCCACAGACAGCCCCTCCAGGTAAAACTGCGACTGCGGCCTTGCGCCGATGCACCACGATGAGAGATGCGCCGTAGTCGTGCCGGTCCGCACATGCGTCTGGTGCAGGCCGAACATCTCGAAGAGCCCCGTCTGGCATGTTCCATACGCCACATATACCGCCAGCGCGGCTAGGAAGCCGTATGCGACCGTTTTCGTGCTCCCTTCCATACCGGCTCGTTCCATTGAGTGGACGAGAATCGAGAAAGGGGAGCGACCGCGCCGGCCGCCCCCCTCCTACCGCAGTGTCTTACCACCAATAGAATGTCGAAGGTCCGGTGCATCCCGTCCATCCCGCGGGTGGGCACGCGCCAGTTGCCGGGCAGCTGTAATCATCCCGCCGCCAGATGAGTCTGCCCGTCGTATTCAACGCGTGCATGTACACCGAGCAGTTGCATGAACTCGTCAGCGGGCTGACCGTGCAAGAGGGTGATGCCCATCCGGGCGCGGACGGATTCATCGGAAGCGCCGGTCCGAAGGGAGGCAGCACCCATGTGGGTGTCGGCAGCGCAGGCACAGGGAGTCGGAGTATTGGAACCGGGCCGGGCCAAAGGACACCCGGTATCCAGATTGCCAATGGCGACACGCAGCCAGATTTGCTGTAGTGCTGAACGCCGGAGCCGGCGTTGAATTCAGAGTGCGCGCTCAGCAGCGCTCTGGCGTCAAGCTCGGAATCAAGAAGGAACGGACCGGACACGTTTCCCGACAGCGGGTCGACGAGAACCTTGCAGTCGGGCAGCTGCACAACCGCCACCGGCATTTCTCCATAAACGCCGAAGTTCGCCGTCACGACTGAAACGCTAGCAGACTGGTCCACGGCGTTGACTCCCGCAGCATCCAGGTACCCCTGCACAGTCTGCGCGAACCGGTCCGCGATGCTCGCCTGGCCGGTGATGAGCGCCTTCCACTCCGGCACGCCCGCACCCGCCCCGGCCTGCGCCGCCGCCGACCACGCCGCGCCGGAGTTGATCAGCACGCTCATCACACCCTGGCTCTGCGTCCCGACGTTGGAGGCCACCGAAGCGGTATACGCCGTGCCGCTCACCTGCTCCAGCGGCAGGTTGACCGAGACCAGCGCGCCGTCCTCCACCCATGTGCTCAGGCCCGCTGCCGAGGGCGTGGCGAAGATGAGCGTCAGGTGCTCGAGCGTGCCGGCGTAGTTGCTGGAGTAGGGAGTCTCGATCTGGTTGTTGAGCATCGCCTTGCGGATCGCCTGCCGCTGGCCCTCGACCTCCGCCGGATACGCAAGCCCGAACTGGTTGAGCCCGTCGCACAGCGAACTCTGAATCGACCCGACCTTTTCAAGCGCCGGACGCGTCGATCGCAGCGGGTTGAAGAACGCTGAGTTCATGGCCGGGTTCGTGAACCCAAAGGCCGATGCCCCGCCGGCGGGAGTGCCGCCGCTCTCGACCGGCGCCCAGTAGTGCGTGGCCCACTGGGCCAACTGGGCCTTGTCCGTCGCGTCGATCGTTCCGTAGTACACGC
>CAYMWG010000329.1:0-3329 GCA_964393765.1 uncultured Phycisphaeraceae bacterium | reverse complement strand
TGATGATCGGCGAGATCGGCGGGAGCGACGAATCCGATGCGGCGCACTGGATCGAGTCGGCGCGGAAGTCGGGCAGGCTCACCAAGCCCGTCGCGGCGTTCATCGCCGGACAAACCGCACCCCCCGGCAAGCGCATGGGGCACGCCGGCGCGATCATCGGCGGGGCCGATGACACTGCTGACGCGAAGATCGCCGCGCTGCAGAAGGCGGGCGTGAGCGTGGCCCTCAGCCCCGCGGACATGGGCAACGCGATGGCCAAGGCGATGGGGCTTGTTTGACCTTCCGACGCCGGGCCTAAGACTCGCCGCGAGTCGAAGACCCGGGTTGAAGGCAGGCCACAGATTCACACAGATGGACACAGATAGAGACAAACGCAACTGCTGACAGTTGCCTGCTGCGAATCCATCTCGGCTCATCTGGGAGGATCTGTGGCTGGTTCTTTACGGCCGAAAGCACATCCTGAAGCGAAGAACGGCGGACTACTCAGCACGCCGCGGCGTAAATCGCCGGGCGATACCGCGGCTTGGGGATCCGCTTCCCGTGCGCCCTCGCGGTCGCCAGCCACGCCTCAACCGCGATCAGCACCTGCTTCATCGCCTCCTGCGGCGTCTTGCCGTGTGCGGAGCAGTACTTCAGGTCCGGGACATCGGCGATGAACGCCTTGTCCTCGGCGCCGAAGAAGACGTTGATGTGGTACTTGCGGGTTGTCACGGCGGGCACGGCCCCATCGGCGTCGCGAACCACGCGGCCAAGAACGCGAAGATCGCGGGGACGCCGGGCGAGCCGCCGAAGTTTCTCGCCGCAGGGTCGTTCGCAAACCAGGCCGACAGGAAGCAGAAGATGTCCGGCACGCCCACAGCGCCGTCCTGGCACCAGTCGGCGACGCAGTTCTCCGGGATGGGGATATTGACAATGGACCCACAATCGCCCGAGTCGAAGGCCGTTTGGAACGTCGCGCGATCGTCCTCATCGTATTGCTCGCCATCGTTGTCAAAGTCGGTCTCGGGCAAGCCGGCAAACCAGTTTGCGCCGAACTTCTGGTGGTCCGCCTGCTCGACCTCGCCGTTCTGGTCCCAGTCCGCGATGCACAGCATGGCTTGATAGACGGCGAGGCGCTGCCAATAGGTATCGTTCATCGTCTCGATCGCGGCCTTGACCACGGGCACGGTGTCGCTGGCGACATAGACGGGCTCCTCGGGAGTGCCGGTGTTGTAGACAAAGGGCGGGACGTACCACACGAAGTCGTTCACGCCGTAGTTCATCGCCTGCCTGCCGACCTGGCCCCAGTCCTCCCCGCTCAGCCATCCGTCCGGGGCCGTGAACGACGGCTCGGGGTAGGTGGCGAGGAAGGAGACCTTCAGTCCGTTGGGGTCGCCGTAGAGGCCGGGGTACGCACCAGGTCCGTAGTAGACGGTGTACGGGTTGTCGGGCAGGGACCGAGTCTGCTCCCGCGCCTGCTCCGCGGCCCACTTCTTTGCGGTCTCGAGGAACATCGAACTGGAGAGCGCTTGCGTTGGTGGGAAGTAGAGGTTGCAGAAGGTCCGCAACAGCGGCCACTGCACGCCATCGTGCAGGAACTCGAAACCCGAGGTGCTCGGGTAATACACCACGAAGTCATCATCCGCGGAAGGTGCGGCCGCCAGCGACGTGCCCGGTGGGAGCGTGAACGTCGATCCTGCCCAAGACGCGACCGGGTAGATCGTCACCGGGTAGGCGTTCGCGCCGGTTGTGAACTGCACGAACAGCGGGATGCCTTGCGCGAGGTAGAAGCCGGGCGAGAACGCATCTTCGAACTGACTGACCACCACGGTGGTTGTCGTGCCGCCGCTCGCGATGCCCTCCATCCAGGTCGCCGACTCGTAACTGAGGGGGACGAAGCCGCCGTCCGGGCCGACAAAGTACCCGTGATACGGGTTGGTGAGGCAGTAGTACGCGTCCCACGCCACCGGGCCCTTCCAGTTGCGCGTCCCGTGGTAGTACGACTCTCCCGGCCCGACGGGCACCTCGACATGGTCCACCCCGACCTCGACCGTCACGCCGTAGCGGTTGCCGAGCTGGTACTGCGACAGGTGCGCCCGCGGCCAGAGCGAGCGGAAGTGCCGCCAAGTGGATTTCTCGCGAGCGTGGTTGTACGCGGTCTGCAGCGTGCTTTGCAGGTACGAGTGAAGGTCCTCGTTCTCGGGGCTGTAGTCGTAGCCGCTGACGGGCGTCAGGCTCAGCGTCGCGCCATCGCGGTGCCTGGCGAACTCCGCGTCCCACTGCGTCAGGTTGTGCGAAATGTCGATCTTGTAGGTGCTGTCGCCGGCGCGCGCGGTGTCGGCTTTGTACTCGGTGTACGTTTCCCAGTTCACCGACGCCTCGCGGATGTCCTCAGCGCTGACGATCACCGCGGCGGGCGCGCCCACACCCGGGGGCCAACTTGTCGTGTCCTCCATCGCGTCCCGCACGGCGTTGCAGAGGGCGACGATCCACGTTTCCATCTCGGCCGCGCCGTTCTTGAAGAAGTAGCAGGGCAGGAGCGCGCCGTCGCCGGGTTCGAGCACGTCGGCGCGCCTAAGTTATGTATGTGCCGGTCGGATCAACCGGGAGCGTGCCATCGACCTCGAACACGCCGTTCGCGTAGCCGGTAACCGGATACCAGGTGTCCCCGACCTTGATGTGCGCGGCGACGGGCAAGGTGAAGTATCCCGGATTGAACTGGTTCAGGTAGGTCAACTCGACTGTGTTCGTCGGCGCGAGCCTGTTGGACGCGATCCTCGCGTAGGCGCTGCCGGGGCGGCTGAGGTAGTGGCGGCTGGAGACCTTGTTCGGGAGCACATCCAGCGGGTGGTTGGCAAAGTCCGGCAGCACTGAACCGGCGCCCAGCGTGTTCACGTACGAGGCGCCCAGCGCTTCGAGCCGCAGGGCCCAGTAGAACGGCCGGGTGTTGGGAGCGGGGTGCGCGGTGTCCCATGCGGCCTTGGCCGCGGCGAGCTTGCGGACGAGGCCCTCCTTCGAAGGCTCGCTCGTGTCGATGCGGTAGAGCAGGTCCTGGACGTGCGCTTCAACGTCAACGCCCGCGTAGTGGCGGAGGTCCACGGCGATCTGCGGGGCGATGACCGCGCCCTGATCCAGCAGCGCCCACAAACTGTTCATGGATGCCGCGGTGGAGGAATAGACGGCCATGAAGTCGTCGGCGTACAGCGTGTGGACCACGCCCTCGCGGGCAAGGCGGCGTGCGGCGGTCTGGCTCATGCCGATGCCCGACCGGTCGCAAGGTTCGGGACAGGCCTCCGCACCCGGGAGGAAGAACCCGCCAAGGACGTGGCACTCGTACGGCGTCTTGCTTA
>CAYMWG010000328.1:0-3339 GCA_964393765.1 uncultured Phycisphaeraceae bacterium | reverse complement strand
GGCCTGTAGCCACGGTCCAGGCCGCGAACGCGGCCGCAGACCGTGGAAAGCGTGGGCATATTTATCTCGCACCGGGAGGGGCGAAGGAGTCAGTCGTCCTCGAGATGGCCGATCGCGGCATGGGCGACAGCGAGCCGGATCAACCGATCTAGATCCGGAGACTCGAAGTTGTGCCAGAGAATGAGGCTAACCGCGTGCCACACGTCGTAGACGTGCGGGAGTGTTGAACCCCAGTTCGCGCCCGGTCCGTGTTCAAGCCGAATCCGCTCCATGAGTTCGCCCGCCTCGCCGAGTTTGTCGGCGACTCCAAGCCAGCCATTGGCAAAGTCTGTGATATCGCGCAGGCGGTTGTCTCCGTCCTCGTCGGCGAGTTGGCGAAATCGGAACTGGTCGGCGATGCCGGCGGCGTTCACTGCACAACTGCGAGAGGTTGGCTCAATCATGGCGAACTCCGATCGATAAGCGGCGAGCGTCGCCATCCTGGAGCGGCTCGTGCCCTGAGTCAAGCGCGCGGGCGCTTTCCCGCGCTCGCCACCGCTTCCGGCCATGCCTCCGCGGCCTCCTCGTACGAGCGATAGGCACTGTCCACGACTTCCGCTTGGCCCTTTGCGTCCACGCTGATGACGGCGAACAGGAAGTCCTGATCGTCATCGCCGCAATGGAGGAACGTATCGCGACCGTCGAAACTCTCGATCTTGACAATGACTGTTCGACCCATCTTGAACCTCCCACTGAAATCACGCGCGAAACACCTTCGACCGGTGAACCTCCATCATCTCAACTGACGGCTTGAATCGTTTGGGCATTGCGATCGGTGTGCCGACTCGATCCTCGAACATCTCCGCGTAGATTGGCTCGGGCACCTCCGCCTTCAGCCGCTTCGACAGTTTCAACTCGAACTGATCCGTGAAGGTGATCAGCCCACGGTCAAACGCGGCATCGTGCAGCGCGTTCAGGCACAGCCCGTTCCGCGGGTCAAGCCGCAGCGTCTCATCGCTCGCCCACGGCACAATGTGGCTCGCCCGCAGCAGGGCATCGCAGGTTATCCCGGTGATACAGCACTTGTAGTCGTGCGCGGCGAAGACCGCCGCGCGAAAGAAGTTCTGGCCGCGGCGCTGGGCGACCTCGCGGGGGACTTCCGTCGGGCCGATCGGCGCGACGGCCGGGGCTTTGCGTTGTCGCTTCGCCCCGCTCGTCGCCTCGGGCGGAGCAGGCGGCACCTCAACGACCACGGCGTTCTCCGCGAGGACGTCCCAGCGCCCGTAGAACTCGGCCCACACGTCGCGGTCGGCCTTGGACGTGTTGCCCATTCCACCGATGCCGCGGCCGCGAAGCTCGGGATCGAGGCTCGCGAAGTTGACAAGTTTCAGCGACACCGCCGACGGCGTGCGACCGATCGCCGCGGCGAGCGCCATGATGGTCGGGTTGCGCCGGTCTATCTTGCCAAACGGAATCTGGCAGTAGAGCGACAGCGCTTTCACCAACTGCTCGCGTGTCCAACCGGCGTGGGCCATGAGCGACAGCGTACCCGTTTGGCTGAGGCGGCGGGTTATGCTCACCACCTCCCCGTCCTGGTCCCGGTCAGGCCCGCATCGTGCATGGCGATCATGTAGCGGAGGGCGTCGCACGCGTGGTCGAACTCGCCCTTGGCAGGGATGAGCGAGCGGCCATCGGACTCCTCGTAGTGGTAGCGGCGGAGGCAGTCGATCAGGCCGGTGCAGCGGGCGTGGACCAGCAGGCGGGGCGGGCCGCCCGCGGCCGGAGCAAGCCGGGCGCGCACGAGTTTGAGGCCGGCCTCGATGGTCGAGGCGCGGGTGCGGACGGTGAGGCCCGATGCGCGGATGAGGTCGATGTTGTCGCGCCCGGACTGCTGGTTGTCGGCGTTGCCGGCCGGGTCCGCCGCGAGGAAGCGGAGGGCGCGCGGGCCGCCGAGGGGCGCGAGCCACGCGAGGAGAGTGTCGATGTGGCGTCCGAGGATGCGCTGGCGTGCGATGCTCTCGCGCTCGATCCAGATTGTGCCGGAGTCGTCGATGCGGGCGAGGAGGATGGCGGTGTCGGCGCGGAAGCCGAAGTCCATGCCGGCGAGCCAGTACTTCGGGGGGCCGGAAGAGGAAGAAGGGAAGGCGGAGGAGAGAGTAGAAGAGACGGGAGCCCCCACCGTCGCCTGCGGCGACACCTCCCCCTTGGGGGAGGAGCCGGAGGAAGAAGAGGAAGGCCTGTGCGTAACAAGGAACTCCGGCGCGAGGGCATCGACGGGGCCGCTCGGTGCGGGCGCGAACGGCGCGAGTGTCGCATCATCGCTGGCGAGGCCGAAGATGTGGATGCGCGGGTCGAACTCGGGATAGACCAGGTCGTGCGTCCGCGGCTCAAGGCAGAGCATCTCGCTGCGCCAGGTCTCGATGTCGACGCGGGACTTCTGGGCGCGGGCATCGGCGATGCGGATGTGGCCGGATGCTTCTGGCGGGATGGCTTTCGCGCGGCCGCGACAGTCGTCGAAGAGGTTGCAGGTGTCGCAGTGGTGCTGGGGGCCACAGAACTCGAGGGCGTCGATGATGCCCCAGCGGAAGAGGAGGCGGGAGGAAGGGGAAGGGAGGAGGGGTGAGGGAGCAAGGGAAGAGGGGACGGAAGAAGAGGAAGGAAAGGCGGGAGAAGAAGTAGACAAGTCGGGTGCCCCCTCCGGCGGCTGCGCCGCCACCTCCCCCTTGGGGGAGGAGCCGGAGAAGGCGGGAGCCCCCGCGCGGGTGAGGTCCCACATGAGGCCGAAGGGGCGGTGCATGGTGGAGAGGGCTTCGATGGTGCCGCGGACGGTCGCGCCCCACGGACCGGGGCATGGGATGGACCTGGTGGTGAGTTGGACCGCGCGCCAGAGCGCGGGGTCGAAGAGATCAACCTCATCGCAACGGACCTTCTGGACGCGCACGCCGCGGACGGAGGTCTCGGATGCGGCGAGGATTTCCGCGCGCGAGCCGTTGGTCAGCAGCAGGCGGCGGGTGCCGGTGGCGTTGGGGCCGCGGCGGACGAGAGGCGCGAGCGCAGGGTGCGCGAAGAGTGCGTGCAGGTGGTCCTGCATGCGCCGGCTCTGCTCGAGCGAGCCGCCGAGGATGCGCACCTGGATGCCGGGCTTGAAGACGAGGTCGAGCATGGTGGCGACAGCGCCGAGGAAGGTCTTGCCGCCGCCGCGATTGGCCCAGACAACGCAGTCGGTCGGCGCGTAGGAGTCGTGGAGCGGGTCGGGATGGGTGAAGCGGCGACCCTCGAAGAAGGCGTGTGCGAGGTAGTCGAGGGGGGAGGAGGTGTGGCCGTGGTCGCGCGCCAGGCCGCCACCGCCAAGCGTGCTGA
>CAYMWG010000327.1:0-3351 GCA_964393765.1 uncultured Phycisphaeraceae bacterium | reverse complement strand
CACGACATCGAACGCGAGCGCGATGGGCGGGTTGTCGCACTCGATCATCAACGACACGAAGGGTGTGGCCGAAGGCTCGACGGTGATCCCGCCGCGGCCAATCTTCAAGGACTTCTCGATCGCCGCGCGGAGCGATTCATCCATGACCAACTCGACATCGTGAGTGCCCGCGGGCAGGACCTCGATGGTGGATGTGCGCTCCTCAGTCCAGGTGGTGATGGCGGGCGTGTCGGAGTCGGCGCAGACGGAGAGTTTCCAGATGGTCGTTACCTCGTGCGAGCCGACCCCAAGGCCCGGGACCGCGCGGCGGAGATTTATGGCGCTCGCGCCGTTGGGGCTGATGCCGAGGCCCGTCTGTCCACCCTCCTCGGGGAACTTCATGGCGTGCTCGCCAGCGCGGACTTCAAGAAGCGAAGGCTGGAAGATGAACGGTGGGCCGCCGCCCGGAGCGTTGCCCACCCGCCCCGGGCCGGTAGAAACAAGGATCACCCAGTCTGTCCCTTCAAGTACCCTCTGTCGCAGCGAGACGGACCACTGCGGCGAGTGGCGGGCATACTGCTCCAACTGCTCGGGGGTGAGCAGCGTGTTCGCCGCGGCATAATCCAGAATGTCGCCCCAGTTGACGGCCCATCCGCCAGCCATGTCGGCCTGGACCGCAAGTGCCCGCTCGATGAGCGTGGCAGTGCGGGGCTGGCTGAGCGAGCCCGCTTGCACGCGAGACAGCAACTCCGAGAGTTGGCCGGGGATGGTCGCGGGGCTGGCGGTGCGGGCCTCGATGAGGAGCCAGAAGTCGGGCTTGTAGGCGTTGATGTTGGGGCGCGCGGCGGAAGCTATGGCGAGGCCGACGAGCGCGACCGGCACGAGGATGAGGATCGCGCCCAGCGCGCCGAGCAGGGGCCGCTTCTTGCGGAGGCCGACTCGGATGGCGCGAGGATCTCGAAGCGTGCGTCCACACTCTGGGCAGCGGGCATCCGCGTGGGCAAGGTCCAGGCCCACCAGATCAAACCTGCACTTGCGGCAGTGGGGGTTTCTGCTGACAACCCGGCCGCGGATCGCCCCCGCGAGCAGTGCCGCCCCCAACAGTGCGGCGATCAGCAATGCAACAATGAACAGCGGCGGGGTGCCCATGAGCATCACCTCCTCGACGATCCGTCCACACCCTCTCAGCTTCCGGCGTTGCGTTCCGCGCGAATCCGCTTCTTCTCGTGCCGGATGATCTCGCCAGTCGTCAGATACACGATGTCCTCGGCGATGTTGGTCATCAGGTCGCCGACGCGCTCCAGTTCGCGCCCGATGCGGTAGATGAGCAGGCCGGCGGCGTGCGAGTTGGGAAACGTGGACATGAAGTTGACGGTCTCGTCGAAGAGTTCGCGGGTCAGTCGGTCGATCGCCTTGTCGCCCACGACGATCGACTTGGCGGCGTCCGAGTCCTCATCGAGCAGCGCCCGGAGGAGCGCGTGACATGCCATCGGAACGCGCTGGCCGAGTTCCAGCAGTGAGGTCGGCCAGTGGAATCCGGGGGGGGATGCTTTGGCGAGTTTGACGGTCGATTTGGCGATCGAACACGCGTGGTCGCCGACGCGCTCGATGTCGTTGTTGACCTTCAGGACGAAGGCGAGGGCCCTGAACTCGCGGGCGACGGGCTGCTGGAGCGTCATGATCCGGAAGGCGGCCTCCTCGATGGCGACCTCCTCGCGGTCGATCCGGTCGTCGCGGGCGATCACCGCCTCAGCGCCGGGAACGTTCAGGTCCCAGAGCGCGGCGAGCGAAGACTCGAGCATGCCGACGGCGATGGTCGCCTCATCGCAGATCCTGCGTTTCAGGAGTTTTACTCCCTTGATCAGTCCGGTTTCTCGGTCGGGCATGGGTTTGACCGTGTCGGGGAGTGGCTGGTTGGCAGCACCCATCGGAGTGTTCATGCGGGAGTCTCGGGGGCGTGCGTGTGCGCTGGTCGCGCGGGGGAGCGGTACACGATAGCAGGTCTGAAATTCCCGTGTGGCCGGGCGAGGACGCCGGGGGGTCGGGGCCCGGAGCGCGGGTACACTTGGCCATGCCCAAGCCCCGGACGGCCGGTTTCAAAGGATTTGTGAAGAACCTCGTCATGCGTCTGGCGCGTCCGGCGTTGCTGCCGCTGCACCAGCGGATCGACCGGCTCGAGGCGCGTTTGGCGCTCGTGCGGCTGGACGCGGCAAAGTATCGCGGGGAACTGGAATACTGGCGCTGGCTCATCAAGAAGGGCGGCTCGGAGAAGCAGCACGGCGAACCCTTCGCGGTGGTGTTTGGCCGCTGGCAGCGTCACCGGTTGCTCAAACTGGCGGCGTATCTGGACCTTCCCCAGGACGATCGGCCGGGGAATATCGACGACTGGTGCGCCCAGAAGTCGGTGGTGGAGATCGGCGCAGGGCCGTACCCTGCGGTCGCGGCGGCGCGGCAGGGCTGGAAGAGGTGCGTGGCGGTCGATCCGCTCGCTAAAGGCTATGTGGAAGAGGGTCTGCTGCCCGCCGCGTGCGAGCGGGTGACGTACATCGAGGCACCCGGCGAGGCGGTGCCCCTCCCGGCGAACTTCGCCGACCTGGTGATCTGCGAGAACTGCCTCGACCATGTGAGTGACCCCGCGGCGGTGGTCCGCGAGATGTTCCGCCTGCTCCGCCCGGGCGGGCACGCCTGGTTCTTTGTCGACCTGTCGGAGCACCGCGACTACATGCACCCGCACCCGATGACCGAGGCGCGGGTGCGCGAGTTGTTTGCGGAGTTTGCGATGGTCGGGCAGGAACTCACGCCGCACAAGGCGCATCCGAAGGCGTATGCCGGGCTGCGGGTGCTGTTCCGCAAGCCCGCCGCCGCGCCCGAGCCGACGGTGCATGGCGCGCCGCGGCCCGGAACGAGCGGTGTGGAGATCAAGTCGCGCCCCGCGGCACCCAACTTCCAGATCAAGGGGCAGGCGGGGCCGCCCGTGGCTGCCGCGAGCGCGAACGGGACGGGTCAGCACAACGGCCATGTGGTGACAGTGGGCGGCGTGCAGGCACCGGCGGGTGCGCGATAGGTGCGCATCGGGTGGTCCGTGGTCGTTACACGTTGAAAACTCGTGGCCGCATCGGTCGATAGCAGTGATCAGCCATGACGATCAACGGCGCAAATCCCCTCCCTCCCCCCAGTGTTTTCCCAACGAATCCCTACCACATTTCGCGCGCCTATGGCACACAGCCGGGCGGGAGTGTTGATCCGGTGAAGGCGGTGCAGCGGGCGGTGACCACGCCGGTGCAGCCGGTTGCGCAGGTCGCGCGGGATGCCGGGGCGGGCGTTCTGCAGGACGAGAACGTGCGGCGGCTGGTGGCGGGGGTTGTGCCGGGG
>CAYMWG010000326.1:0-3369 GCA_964393765.1 uncultured Phycisphaeraceae bacterium | reverse complement strand
GATTGGGGGGGATGGGGGGGGGCAACTTCTCCGACTTCTTCGAGTCCCTCTTCGGGCAGAATGCCGATCCGTTCGGCGAGGCCGGCGGGATGCACACCGCGAGAACGGGCGATCGCGCTTCGCGCGGTCGCGCGGGGTCGCAGCGCGGGGGTGGGGGCGGACCGCGCCGCGGCGGCGATGCGGAGGCGGAGTTGACGATTTCGCTGGCGGATGCCGCGAATCGGGCAACCAAGCGCGTCACGCTCACGGATGCCGAGGGGACGAACCGCACGCTGGATGTCAAAGTTCCTCCGGGCATCACCGATGGCGCGACGATACGGCTGACGGGTCAGGGCGGACCGGGGCGCGAGGGCGGCGTGGCGGGCGACCTGCTGCTGCATTTGCGGATCGCGCCCGATCCGCGCTTTCGCGTGGACGCCGCCGACCCGTTCACGCTCATCACGACCGTTCCGATCGCGCCGTGGGAGGCGGCTCTCGGGGCGAAGGTGCATGTGCCCACGATCGATTCTGAAGTTGTTCTCACAATCCCCGCGGGCACATCGAGCGGTCAGCGGCTGCGGGTCCGGGGGCACGGCCTGCCAAGAAAGTCTGGGGACCGGGCTGACCTCATCGCCGAGGCACGGATCGTGGTGCCGCCGACGATCGAGCCGGAGGTGCGGGCGCTGTACGAGCGGCTGGCCGCGGAGTCGAACTTCGACCCCCGCGCGGCGTAATGTAGTGTGTGTGATTTGTGTGGGAATCGCGCGGTCGATGCGCGAGTGGTTTCGCGATTGAAAGGGTTTGCCATGCCTATGGGATTTGGCGGCGGCGGTTCGATGATGCCGTTCCTGCTACTGCTTGTGGTGCCGTTGCTGCTGGGGCTGTGGGCGCAGTTCCGTGTCAAGTCGGCCTTCGGGCGCGCGAGCCGCATCCCCGCGTCGAGCGGGCTGACGGGGGCGCAGATCGCCCGGGAGATCATGCGGGCCCACAACATCAACGATGTCGGTGTCGAGGTCTCGCACGGGATGCTGAGCGACCACTACGACCCCAAGGCCAAGATGCTGCGCCTGAGCGAGGCGGTGCATAACGGGCGCTCGGTTGCCGCGGCGGGCATCGCTGCCCATGAGGCCGGGCACGCGGTGCAGCACGCTACGAACTATGGCCCGCTGGCGCTGCGCAGCGGACTGGTGCCGCTGGCGGTGGTCGGGTCCAACGTCTCCAACATCGCGCTGCTCATAGGCGTGTTCATGTGGGCGATTCTGGGGCCGCAACTGGGCATGACGGTGATGCTCATCGGCATCGGCGGGCTGTGCCTGGTCGCGCTGTTCCAGTTGATCACGCTGCCGGTAGAGTTTGATGCGTCGCGGCGCGCAAAGGATTTGCTGACTTCGACGGGCCTGGTTGCGCCGGGCGTCGAAGCGAACGCGATGCATAGCGTGCTCAACGCGGCCGCGCTGACCTATGTGGCCGCGCTGGTCGCAACGCTCGGCACGATCCTGTACTACGCGGTGATGGTCTTTGGCGGGGGGCGGCGGGACTGACATTCAGTCAAGACCGGCACGGAGTGCCGGTCCACCCAAGACCCGATCCACCCAAGACAAGCCCGATCATCACGTCATTCACATTTGTCCCCGTCGGGCCGGTCCGGATCAACATCCGCCGGCCCGATGACGTTTTTGCAACTTCCAGCCGGGTAAAGAAGGTGTGCGAGTCGTTGTTTGCCAGAGCGGCTTGTGCATCAAGCCCGGGGCACCGGGCATCGGCGATTGTTTGATCGTCCACGATCGCCCCAGCCGCATCGGAGTTGCCATCCACACCATCGGTCGCGAACGACATGACCGCTCCATCTGCGCACCCGTCGAGGGCGATCGCGGCTGCGAGTGCCAGTTCCTGATTGCGTCCGCCAGTCCCCGTGCCGCGGACGGTGACGGTGGTCTCGCCGCCCCAGACGATGGCGCGGGGCCGGGAGCCGACTCCCGCTTCTTCCGCAAGTTCGCGCACTCGGCTTGCGAGTCTTCTGCCGACGTCTCTCGCCTCGCCGATGACGCCCGTCCGTGTTTCCACGACTTCGTACCCGAGCCGCCGGAGTTCCGCCGCGGCGGCCTCGACGGCGAGCGTGTTGCTCCCGATGATGATGTTCTCGACGCACGCGAACGCCGGGTCGCCGGGCTTCAGGGTTTCGGGAACGTGGCCTTCCATGCCGCGACGGAGGTGCGCGGTGATCGCTGGCACAACTGACATCGAATGGAATCGTTCCAGAACTGCCAGGGCATCGGCGTAAGTGGTCGGGTCGGGCGCGGTCGGGCCGGACCCGATGACCTCGAGTTTGTCGCCCACGACATCGGAGAGGATGAGCGCAAGAACGCACGGGCACCCCCCCTTTCCAACCGCCGCGGCGAGACGGGCCAGTCCGCCTCCCTTGAGTTGCTCGCAGTGCTTGCGGACACAGTTGAGTTCGTCGATGGGTGCGCCAGCGCGCAGGAGCGAATCGGTGGCCGCGCGGAGGTCGTCGAGCGTCAGGCCCGGAGCGGGGAGCGTGAGCAGGGCCGATGCACCACCGGACAGGAGGAGCACGAGGGACTCGTCCGGGAGCATCGTTCGGACGAGCGCGGCGGTTGCTTCGGCGGCGGCCAGGTTGCTTTGGGTGGGCAACGGGTGGTCGGCCTCGAAGAACGCGATGGCCGGATCACGCGGGAACGCCGGATCGGCCCCGTTCCCCGGCTTCGCGCTTGGGACGATCACGAGGCCGGCGCGGAGCGCGTCTCCGAGCAGAGGCCGGGCCGCCGCGACCATGGCTTGCGCGGCCTTCCCGACAGCGATCAGGCGACAGGGTCCGCAGGCTCGGAGGCGGTCCTCATGCCGTTCGAGCAATCGCGCGGGTTCGGAGGCGGCCAGCACCGCACCGATGACGGTTCCCACAATGCTGGTTTGGGGTTCGGGCATGGCTGCGGGGCCCTTGACAGACGGATTCATGGTAATCTGTCGGCCGGTGTCGGCCGCGGCGAATGGCGGCGCGGCCGGCCCCCCGAACCTCGATACCAGCCTGGAGCCAACATGTCGCAGTTCACCCCGTCCCAGTCCACGTTCATGAACCTGCGGCCGCATCGGGGCGGCACGGTGCTCGCTCTGGGGATCCTCTCGATCACGACCGCGGGGGCATGTGGGATCGGGCTCATCCTCGCAATCGTGGGCCTGGTGATGGGCCGCGGAGAACTCAAGGGGATCAGCGCGGGCCAGATCGACCCGGCAGGCCGCAACTTCGTTGTGACGGGCCGCAACTGCTCGATCATCGGTCTGGTCATTGGACTTCTCATACTGCTGTTCGGCTTGCTGTATGCCGGGGTGGTCGCCGCGGTGATTGCCGGGGCGGCGTCGCAGGCGAGCCAGAGG
>CAYMWG010000325.1:0-3373 GCA_964393765.1 uncultured Phycisphaeraceae bacterium | reverse complement strand
CCCGCATCGCCGAGGTCGCCATGTGGCTCATCGACCACCAGATGAACCAGAAGGTCGGCGAGGCATTCGGACAGCCCGTGCTGCGGCTGCCGCTGAAGAAGAGCCCGAAGATCGCCGTCGGCAATGCGCTGCGGATTGATTGGAACAACGTGCTGCCCGCGAAGCGATGTTCATTCGTGCTTGGGAACCCGCCGTTTGTTGGTGCAAAGTACCAGTGCGACGAGCAGCGTGCGGACATCGTTCATGTGGGCAAGAACGTAAAGAACGCGGGTCTTCTCGACTATGTGGCCGGCTGGTACCTGGTGGCTTCCCAGTACATCAGGGGCACTCCCGTCCGTTGCGGCTTCGTGTCGACGAACTCGATCTGTCAGGGGGAGCAGGTCGGGGTGCTCTGGCCTGAGTTGTTCCGTCGCGGTGTGAAGATCCACCTCGCCCATCGTACGTTCCAGTGGATGAGCGAGGCACGCGGCAGGGCCCATGTCCATGTCGTTATCGTCGGATTCGGCATCGCCGATCGCGCGAACAAAATCATTTACGATTACGAAGAGATTGACGGCGAGCCAACGGCCGTGCCGGCCGCGAACATCAGCCCGTTTTTAGTTCCGGGTCCGGATGTGGCGATCAGCAACAGGTCCACCCCGCTCTGCGATTCGCCGGACATCGGCATTGGCAACAAGCCCATTGACGATGGAAACTACCTCTTCACGGGCGCGGAGATGAAAGCCTTTGTTCAGGCGGAGCCCGCGGCCAAGCGGTTTTTCCACCCCTGGTACGGGGCCGAAGAGTTTATCAACGGCGGACACCGCTGGTGCCTCTGGCTTGGTGATGTCAGGCCCGATGAGCTTCGCGCCATGCCCGCGGTCATGGAGCGGATCGGCAACGTCCGCAGGTTCCGGCTTGCGAGCAAGAGCGCGCCCACTCGGGCGATCGCCAGCGCCCCAACGCGCTTCCACGTCGAGAACATGCCGAAGTCGCGATTTCTCGTAATACCTGGCGTTTCCTCAGAGAAGCGCCCATTCATCCCCATCGGATTCTTGAAACCATCAGACATCGCTAGCAATCTTCTCTACGTTGTGCCCGCGGCCACGGCATATCACTTCGGTGTCCTCACGAGCCAGATGCACATGGCCTGGGTCCGTCAGGTCTGCGGGCGTCTCGAATCGCGGTATCGTTACTCCAACAAACTGGTCTACAACAACTTTCCCTGGCCGCAGGATGTTTCCACCCGGCAACGCAGCGTTGTCGAAGCCTGCGCAGAGGAAGTCCTGGCCGCCCGCGCTGCCCACAAGGGCCAGACCCTCGCCGATCTCTACGACCCACTCGCCATGCCCAAGGACCTGCGCGATGCCCACAAGGACCTCGACCGCGCAGTCGACAAGTGCTACCGCGCGGCCCCCTTCACCAGCGAACGCCACCGCGTCGAGTACCTCTTCGACCTCTACCAGAAACTCTCCGCCCCCCTCACCGCGCCAGCCAGGCAGCGTCGGGGCATCGCTTAGGACGGGATCAGGTGCGAACGGCAACGGGACCGGACACCGGCGCAAGGCAGCCGCCAGCCACCCCTTCACCGCTCGCTGCGCTGAGATCGAAGAGCGCATCCTCACCCACCTCTTTCGCCTCAACCTCGCGATCTTCTGGCGCGGCTCCGACAGAGCGCTCACGGCGGTGGTGCTTCGCCTGAAGCCGCTGGCGGCAGAACAGGTGAACCGAAGAATGGATAGACTCTCGCCGTGACCCGGGAAGATTTTCAATCTTTGCTTGCGCTACAGGGCAAGCGCATCGTCGGCGACCTGGAGTTTCTCCATGATCCGAACAAAGCGCCGGTGCGTCCGCTCCGGTCCCTCGCTGTTCAAGGTACCGGGCAATGGACCGTCAAACTCGATGGTTGGTACAACCCCACCCACAGTAGTCTGTCATTGACGTTCTCGTGTGCTCAAGCCGAAGGCCAAGCCATCTGCCGAGTCGATGTGCGTGGCGTAGAGCACGATCAGGGAGGTCGGACTCACAAGCACGAGTTGCGCTATGAGTCTTGCCCCCGAAAAAGGCTGCCCACTCGGATCGAGCGACCCGACTTCGAAACCATGTCGTTTTCTGAAATCTGGAGCAGCCTCTGTCGGATGGCCAATGTAGAACATCAAGGTATGTTTAACGATCCCAGCGTCGGATAACCCCCAATGGACTGCGCCGAAGCCCAAAGACTGCTGCACGGCGGCTCACTGATCCGAGCCTGCGAAGTGGTGCGTGCGCACCCGATCACGGCTGGCACGGATGTGATTCGCGTTCAGTCGATTTTCCGTTACCCGGGCGGTGAGTATGTGGACATGTTTCTTCATTCACGGCCTGGAGTTCCTGCGGAGTTGAGCGACGATGGCTTCACAATGGGCCAGTTGCTGTCGATGGGCGTTGATCCGGATGCGACTCAGAAGCGGAAAGCGTTCGTTGCCGACGTGTGCGAGGAACTGACAGTGCATCGCCGCGGAGGGGAGTTTTTCACACCGCTGGGGAGTGACCCTGCCCGGACCTTTGCAGATGCCACAATCCGCTTGGGACAGGCGTGCGTCCGAATTGCAGACCTTTCGCTTACACATCGCCACCGACTGGTTTCCGCGTTCGGGGACGACCTTGAAGAGGGCCTTGAATCGCTCCAGTTGCCCTACGAACGCGGCGTGCCTCTTGCCGGTCGCGGCGGCCGCCGAGTGACTGTGGATTACATTGTTGATGGCGCGACGCGCCGGAATGCACTGCTCACAATGACCGCCAAGCAGGCGAACACGGCTCACAATGTCGCCAACGACACTTTTACGAAGTGGTTTGACCTCGAACATTATCAGGCGGATTACCAGTTCGTGACGGTGCTCGACAGTGCAAAGGCTGGACTCTTCCGACCAGAGGACATCGAAAGATTGGAACTGTTTTCCGAGGTCGTCGCGTTTCCCGAAGAAGGCGATCGACTTCGAGAACTGGTGACTGTTTAGAGTCGGCATTCCATTGCTTTGATGACCCTTCGGCACGTCCCACAGCACCAAAATCCGCTCACCGTGGCCAAAAGAAACCTCTGGGAAGCTAGGCTCGAGCGGCTTGCGCTGCCGAGCACACGGCACGGGGCCGGCGTTCGCTCCTCAGAGGTTCATGGCAAATATACATCGAGCCCCGAGCGGTGTCAGCAAAAAATCGTAAGGGGCGGCACTCCATTCAATAGTTCAAAATACCGAAAATAAACCTAAAAAATAACTTGACAAGATTGGTGTTTGTTCGCTATACTCGCGCCACGCGCGTGTGAGCTGGAATCCTGCTCCCTTCCCCCCCCCTCTTCAGGCGCGCGCACTTTCGCTTCGTTCACACGGAACCCGAGACCCGGTACCCAGACCCCGAA
>CAYMWG010000324.1:0-3401 GCA_964393765.1 uncultured Phycisphaeraceae bacterium | reverse complement strand
CTTCTCCAAGGCTCGATGCTACGGCGGCTCTCCCGGCCAGACCGACCTTCGGATTCACAGCACGAGACGCAGAGTTCGCAGAGAGTCGCCGGGTGCAAGTCAGCCAAGCCACCCCAGGCGCTGTTTGCCGATCGGCCTCATCCGCACTCCCGTACTCCCATCGGGGCTCCGCAGAGAAGATCAGTCCCAACTCACTCCAACTCGATCCATCCTTACTCCACTCTGATCTGCGCAAATCTGCGTTGATCTGCGGTCCAAACTCTGGTGGCCCGCATTCATCTGTCTCATCTGTCCTCCATCTGTCCCATCCGTGTTCCTTCCTACTCCGCTCTCATCCGTGGCCCGTTCCCTCTTCTCCGCGTCCTCCGCGCCTCTGCGGTGAACTCTCACCCCTCCTCCGCCGCGGCCGCCATCCCCTTCTCGATGCACGCGAATACCCGCGGCCAGTCCTGCTCCTTGAACACCGGCATCGGCGGCAGCATCCGGACGTGATACGGCCCGTGCCCGCAATAGAACACCAGCACACCCGCATCAAACAGATGCTTGCACAACTTGGTGATCTTCTCCTTCTTTCCGCCAAACGGTGTGAACCGCATCATCCCGCCCGTGCCGCCGACGATGTCCGCAACTTCCGGCGAACTGGGGAACCACTCGGGGTGCTTCGCCGCCAGCGCCCGCACCTGCTGCGCAAACAGCCCGTGCTGTCTGGTGAACTGCCCGTTGGGCCCGAAGTATTTTCCATCCCGCAGCCGCTCGATCACGCTCGTTCCGATGCGGAACGCCGGCCCGCTGCTCGTGAACGTTCCCGACAGCAGCCCCGGACCCGGGTTGTACTCTTCGGTGTACAGCGTCGCGCACACCTGCGTCATCTTCCCGACACAGAACACATCCACATACTGCCCGAGATCCATCGCGTCATACGCGAACATCGACTCCGTCCGCCCGAAACTCTGGATCTCATCGTCCCACACCGCGATTGAACTCGCCTTGCACACATCCATCAATGCGGTGAAGAACTCGCGCGGCGCGGTGTTGAACCCGCCCTCCCCCTGCACCAACTCGAAGATGAAGCACGCGTGCTGCTTGGGGTACCGCTCCACATACTGCCGCAGGTGCGACACCGCCATGTCGATGAACCGCGTCTGGCCGGACACATCCCCCGCGTTCATCCGTTTCGCCGCCGCCTCATCATAAAACGGCATGTAATCAATCTGCGTCGACAGCGGGATCCCGATCCGGTTCGCCCCGGCGTCCCCAATCTGGCTCATCGTCACCGACCGCCCCATGAAGCAGTCCTTGAACGCGATCACCCGCGAGGCCGGCGCGTGCTTCTGGTAGCACACCTTGATCGCGTTCTCATTGGCCATGCACCCCGAGGTCGTCGCAAAGCAGTACTTCAGGCGACTGCCCTTCCGCGCCTCATCGAGCAGCACCCGCGAAAACTCGTACGGCCCGTTGCCCGACAGCAGGTTCCCGTGCTGGTGCGTGTCCTCCGCCGCGCCGAGCATCGCCGCCCGGATCGTCTCCGGATCGGAGTGCCCGAAGAAGTGGACGCCGATGCCCGTGATCATGTCCCACTTGACCGAGCCGTCAAGCAACTCGACCAGCGCGCCGTTGCCGACCCCCGACCCCAGGTACGGGTACAGCAGCGCCCGACCGCGCACATCCGCCGCCTCCTTCAGCAGGGCTTCGTAACTCGCCTTCAACTCCGGTTTCGCCGGCCGCACATCCGTGATCTTCGCGCTGTGCTTCCCTACCTCCGCAACCGCGGCGTCAATGCCCGCACGCAGCGCAGGGCTCCCGTGCAACTGTTGCCCGACCGTCTCTGCTTCCGCGGCCTTTCCCGCAGCGGAACCATTGGTGTTGGGCACAGGACGATTCACGGCGGTGGACATTCAGAACTCCGATGCTCAAGGTGGCCCCGCTCTCCAGAGCGGGGCATGCCTGCACTCCCTCGCGGCAAGTCGATCCCTCTGGGGCTCACTGCCCCGACGCAATCCTATCGGCGAATTGTCGCCGCGGAACACGCCTTCTCACACTCCTCGCACGACGATCGCTTCGGTCAGCACTCTCTTCAGGCCGAAGGCCTGTACGTCAATAGCCGGGGGTCAAACGAGCTGCGCAGCAGCGAGCACGACCCCCGGAACCAACGCCCCCAATATTCCCGCGACCCTGAAAGGGTCGTACTTGTTATGCAAACGAACACGCCGCCCCAACGCTACCGCACAAGTTCTCAAGCAGGGGGTGCAGGGGGGGCGGCAGCCCCCGGCATCCGCAATCAAGCCGACTTGCCGCCGGTTGCGCTCCGCGCATTCCCGCACTCCGGACACGGCGACCCTACTGGCACACCGGCGCAGTCATAGCCGCACTCGCGGCACCTGCCTCCTCGGGTACGGACGACATCGCGGCGCCAAGTCCAGGCGGTCCACAACAAGGCCGCGATCGCGGGCATCCAGAGTGGGACCCGGAGCACCCAGATTCCGGCGAGGCGGAAAGTACCACTCGGCATCCAGCGGATCCAGGGATGCGAGGGTTCCCGTCCGAATGTCCACCTGCGTAACGAATCTGTGGAACTCAACTGCTCGTACATCTCAGCGGAATAAAGCCACACGCTCGTCCCCCCGCAGTTGAGGGAGACACTCAGTGCGGGACCCGAGTAGGCACATCCCCAGAGGATCGAAAGTGTCCACAGCCACAGGCAGCACAGCGTTGCCACCGGTCCCATAATCAAGGCCCGGCATCTGCGGCGCTTGCACTTCATGGCCTCGGATCGAATCATTCGCGCACACCCACCCTCATCATCAACACCGCCAGCATCTCGCACCGCGCAACCAGACTCCCCAGATCAATCCACTCCTCCGTCGTGTGCAGCCCTCCCCCCTTCACGCCCACCGTATCAATCGTCGGTAATCCCGCGGCCTGCATCAGGTTCCCATCGCACACGCCGCCGGTCTTCCCGAACGGCAGCGGCATCCCCAACTCCTGCGACACCGCGCGAGCCAGTTCCGCCAGTCTTTGAGTCGCCGGGGTCAACGGCTTGGCCGGGCGCGCCAGGCTCGTCCGCACCCGCAGAGTCGCGCCCGCCACCCCCGGCTCACGCTCCAGACCCTTCAACTTGGCCTCGATCTCCGTCCACGCGGGCCCGGTCGGGAATCGCGCGTTCCCCCATGCACACGCGAAGTCCGCGACCGAGTTGACGGTCTTCCCGCCGCGGATCGGGCCGATATTCAGAACAACCCCTTCCGCCGAGAGTGACATCCCGCTCACGCGCACAATCGCGTGCGCCAGCGCGTTTACCGCCGATACGCCCGATGCGAAGTCTCGCCCCACATGCGCAGCACGCCCGAGCGCCTCGATGATGAACTGCGCGCTCCCCGACCGCTCGACCACCAGGCCCCCAT
>CAYMWG010000323.1:0-3430 GCA_964393765.1 uncultured Phycisphaeraceae bacterium | reverse complement strand
TGTGGGTCGAACTGCCCTTTGTCGGCCGCATCCTCCCGATCGTGGCCGATGACTATGTCGTGCTGCCCAAGGCGATGGGTGGCACCGCTCTCCAGAGCGGTGCGGAATACGCCGCGGACAAGGGCCAAGAAACCAAGGCCGAGTACGCGACGGGCTTTCTGAAGGTTACGCCCGCGCACGACCAGAACGACTACGACCTGTACTTCCGGCACAAGGAGCAGATCAACCGCAACTCCGCGGGCACCGGCCTCATTTGCGTGATGGCGCCGGATGCCTCCATCTCGGACAAGCACGGCTGGACGGACATCGGAGAGGCGCGGCAGTTTTTGGGCATGTCTCGCGAAGAGGCGCGCAAGCGGATCGTCGCGGAGTTCAAGGCACGGGGACTGCTGGAGGGCACGAAGCCGTACAAGCAGACCGTGAAGATCTCCGACCGCTCCAAGGCGATCATCGAGCCGTACCTGAGCGACCAGTGGTTCGTGAAGGTGACTGACCCGAGGATGGCGCAGACGGCGAATAGCGCGTTGGTGGCGGATCAGAAAACAGCAAAGCAGCAAAGCAGCAAAGCAGCAAATGAAGACGGTGGGGCCGGTGACGGCTCCATGAGTTTCCATCCCGCGCGGTACGCCAAGACGTTCGAGCACTGGCACGACAACATCCGCGACTGGTGCATCTCGCGTCAGTTGTGGTGGGGGCACAGGATTCCGGTTTGGATGCGAGATTACACGCTGGTGGGCAAGAGCCCTGCGACGGAACTTCCGATCGGTGTTGTTCACTCGATTGACGGCGATTGGTCGCGAAGCGGCTGTGTCCACCTCACCGAAAGACTCAGCGACGATACATTCCGAGAGATGGTCTGCCCATTGCCCACACCTCCACGGGCCAACCTTCAGCAGACGAGTGCGTTCCCCGCGATCCGGTTCAACACATCAGGCATTCACGCGTTTGCTGCAAAGAGCGAATCGGAGTTGACGACTGAACTCGAGCGCGAAGGCTTTGCCCGTGACCCCGATGTCCTCGACACCTGGTTCTCTTCCGCCCTCTGGCCGCTGAGCACGCTCGGATGGCCCGACCCCGCGGCGTTCAACGCTGAATCCAACAAGGGCCTGCTCGAAGCGTTCAACCCGTCATCGGTTCTCTGCACCGCGCGCGAGATCATCACCCTTTGGGTCTCTCGCATGGTGATGTTCAATCGGTACCTGCTGGGCGAGGGCCCCGGGCATCAGGCATCAGGCACCGGTGCCTTGCCTAATGCCCAATGCCTAGTGCCTAATGCCTTCTTCTCACCCGGCCCTCCCCCCTTCAAGCACGTCTTTATCCACGCCGTCATCCAGGATGGCGAGGGCCGCAAGATGAGTAAGTCGCTGGGCAACGGTGTTGACCCGCGCGACATCATCTCCAGCCACGGCACCGATGCGATGCGTTTCACGCTCACGCAGATGGCGACCAACACACAGGATGTTCGCCTCCCCGTTGTCCTCGACCCAAAGACCGGGAAGAACTCCTCGACCAAGTTCGATGCGGGCCGCAACTTCTGCAACAAACTGTGGAACGCCTCGCGCTTTGCGCTCACGATCCTGCGCCGACCGCTGACCGCGCCCGCGAACGGCGCGGCGGTTGGAAGCACCGCCCCATCTCTCATCGACCGCTGGATGCTCTCCCGTCTCTACGCCGGAGTCCGCGAGGCCGAGGCCGCGCTGGCCAACTACGAGTTTGCGAACTACGCCCAGTCCCTCTACGACCTCCTGTGGCGCGACTTCTGCGACTGGTACATCGAGGGCATCAAGCCGACCGTCGATACTTCGCCGCGCCAGCGCGCGGTCCTCGCCCACGCGCTGGGAACCATCGTGCGTCTCCTGCACCCCGTCACGCCCTTCGTCACCGAGGCCATCTGGGAGCATCTGCGCACGATCGAGACTGAACCCATAGATGGTTTTGATCTGGCGCCGTCTCGCAAGGGTGGCCTTCTCTGCACCGCGGGCTGGCCGCGGCTTGCCGACTCGCTGCATGATGAGGCGGCCGAGCGCGACTTCGAGCGCCTCCGCGCCCTCATCACCGCTATCCGCGAGGTCCGCGCCCAGCACAATGTCCACGATCGTCGGAAGATCACGCTCCACGCTCCGGCGCCGATCCTGGCCGTCATCAACGGTCCCGCCGCTGCCGGGCTGGTCCCCACCCTCGCGGGCCTCGAAGCCGCCACCGCGGACAAGCCCGGTGAAGGTGCGGGCGTTCCCTTCCGCTTCGAGGGGCACGAACTGTTCATCTCAAACCTCGCCGACGCTGTCGATGCCGATGCCGAGAAGGCTCGCCTCGAGAAACTCGCCGCCGATCTCCGCAAGTCGATCGGCACCATGAAGGGCCGGCTCGACAACGCGGGGTACATCGCCAAGGCCCCGCCCAAACTCGTAGAGGAATCCAAGGCCCAACTCGCCAAGGCCGAGGCTGATCTTGCCGCAGCGCTCGCCCAGATACGGGGCCTGGCGTGAAGCGAACTCCTCGATCGTGGCCGCGTCGCTTCTTCGCATCCGCGGCATCGCTCGCAGGCGCGCTCATCCTGCTCGCGCCCCTCGCGTCGATAGGTTGCTCATCTGCCTCAACGAGTTCTTCCGGCGACCGCGTACCAGCATCGCGCACAAACTCCGCCGTCCGCCCGGTGCCGCCCGCTGCCTCCGCCGCCGTCGAGTCAGTTGAAGACTGGTCCTTCGACGGCGACAAGGGCCTGGTCATCCGCACGCCCCACTTCCGCGTCTTCACCACGCAAACCGATCCGATCCTCATCAATCGCCTCCCCGGTTTTCTCGAAGCCGCGATGGCTCACTACCGCACCGCCATACCCGGCGCGGCTGGCACCTCGCCCCTCCCCCTGCCCCCTATCAAACTCGACACCTTTGTTCTCCGCACACGCCCGCAGTGGGAACGCCTGACCAAGCAGTTCCTCGGCGACCGCTCCGGCCCTTACCTCCGCATCCCCCGCGGCGGGTTCGCCTACGGCGGCCGCGCACTCCTCTTCGACATCGGCACGCAGGACACCATGGCCATCCTCGCCCACGAGGGCTGGCACCAGTACATCCAGCGCGCCTTCGTCCAGCCGCTCCCCATCTGGCTCGATGAGGGCATCGCCACCTACATGGAAGGGCATCGCTGGTCTGCCCCCGATGCGGGCCGCGGCAGCCTGCCGGTCTTTCTCCCGTGGGCCAACGCCGAGAGGTTCGATGCCCTGCGCAACAGCGCCGCCCGCAACGACCTGCTCACGCTCTCGAGTCTCATGGAGTCCGTGCCCTCCAACCTCATGGCGCCCGGCGGAGATGCCGGCGATGCCCTCGCCTACTACGCGCAGGTATGGGCGCTCACGCACTTTCTGATCGAGGGCGCAAGCGGCCGCTACCGCGAGCCACTCTCCAAACTGCTGAGCGATGCCGCCGCGGGCACC
>CAYMWG010000322.1:0-3436 GCA_964393765.1 uncultured Phycisphaeraceae bacterium | reverse complement strand
CCACATACGGCGCGCCGCTCTCGGGCCTGGCCTCACCCTCGGGCGACGGCGCAAGGGCCGCGGCGATCAGGGCCATCGCGCCCGGGACATCCGCGCGCGACTCGGCTGGCTCGATGCCGTCGAGGAGCGCACCGACCGCGCCGGAATCGGGCGATGCGGGCAGCACCACGCCCTCCGCCGGGTGCGCGAGCGTGATGAGCGCGACGCGGTCGCCGCCGCTCCCCGCCCCCCTTGGTGCGCCACCCAGCGGGCGCAAAGTGGCCAGCACCTCGCGCGCGGCATCAATATGGCGGGACAGCGCGGTTGTGCCCGAAGCGTCGGTGGCCTGAGCGGCGATCGAGTTGTCGATCACGATGAAGAAGGTCCGGCCGCGCCCGCCGCCGCCCACGCCGCCCAGCGCGCCAACGAGCGGGCGGCCGATGGCCAGCGCGACCAGCGCGAGCAGCAGGCAGCGGGCCGCGAGCAGGAGCCACTTTTCCAGCAGGAGTTTGCGCCGGGTCCGCCGGAAGGCCTCCTGGAGGAAGCGCATCGCGCCCCACATCACGGGCTTGCGCCGCCGGTTCATCAGCAGGTGGATGATGATCGGGATGGCGATGCACGCCAGGCCGGAGGCGAGCAGGATGGGGTGGAGGAAGGTCATGGGGGAGGGGGCGGCCTCCGGCCGCGAGGGATCAAGGGATGAGGGAGCCAGAAAGGTACTGGAACACGGGGGCAGCGCACGCGCGCCCCGTTACATCGTTCGCATGATCCCTCGATCCCTTCATCCCTTCCTCCCTGTGGTTCACCCGAACTTCGACCGCTTGATCTCCGAGTTCCGGCGGGCCATGAACGCCGCCATCGGCGGCCCCAGCCAGTCGTGCGTGGAGACGAGTTGATAGTCAAAGCCCAGACTCCGCGTGATCTGCTCGACCTTCGCAAGGTGCTCGGCGAACACCTGCTGGTACGCCTTGCGGATCGCGCGCGGATCGACCTGCAGCCGCCCCTCGCCCTCCAGCCCCTCGAACGGCGCGGCATCCGACAGGTCAAACTCGCGCTCGCGCCGGTCGATGATCTGGAACACGATCACATCGTGCCGCCGGTGGCGGATGCGCGCCAGCGCTGTGCGGAACTCCTCAGGATCGATGTACAGATCGCTCACCAGCGCGATCAGGCAGCGGTTGGTGAGTTTCCCCAGCACCTGGTCGATCACGCGCGAGAAGTTCGTCGGCCGGTCCACCGGCTGCACGCTCAGCGCGCCGACGATCTGCCGCCACACGCCGTGCGCACTCGACCGCTTGAGCATCGAGCGGACCTCATCGGCGAAGACCACCAGCCCGGTGCGGTCGCCCTGGGTGAGGGCCATGTACGACAGCGCAGCGCCGACCGCGGTGGCGTGGTCGAACTTGCTCCACTCCGGCCCGCCGCGCGGGTTGGTGGTGCGCCCCTGGCCCGAGGCCTCGCCGAACATGCGCGAGCCGAAGGCCATCGACCCCGACGAATCGACCATCACCACGAGATCGAGGTTGGTCTCCTGCTGGTACTGCTTGAGGTGCAACTTGTCCGACCGGCCAAAGACCTTCCAGTCCAGGTGGCGGATGTCGTCGCCCGCGACATACGGCCGGTGCTGGGCGAACTCGACGGAGAAGCCGTGGTACGGCGAGCGGTGCGCCCCGCTCATCACGCCCTCGACGATCATCTTGGCCCGCAGTTCGAGCGTGCCGAGCCGCGCGAGCGTCTGGGGATGCAGATAAAGCTGGGCGTCGGCCTCCGGCAGACGCGCCAGCGGTGTGGATGACGCCGCGGCGGCACTCCTCCGAGCACCGTCCTTGCCTCCCGTCGCTTGGGCGCCTTGTGGGGCGTCTTCGCGCGGGGGGGGGCCAGCCTGGTTCCCTGTGGCCTGCGACATCGCGGGATCGTACCGGCGCGGCCCCGCCAAGGTGCCGGTATGCGCGCGCAAAGCGGAGATTGGCCGCGGATCAACGCGGATGGACGCAGATCCGGAGAAGGCGAAGGCATTAGCCACGGATTCCCACGGATGTGGACGGATTCAGATCAAGACAGGCGAAGTTGCAACAGCAGATAATCACGGCCTCCTGATCGGCGTTGATCCCCGTTGATCTGGGCTCCATTCCGATCCGTCTGATCCGTGCTCATCCGTGGCCTGCCTTGCTCCGTCCCTACCGCTCCACCTGCCCCGCCAGCATGTTCACATAGTCCATGATCTTCCCCGCATCTCGCGGGTTGTCCTTCGCCACCGCCGCGGCTTCGTCGACATACCGTGCAATCGCCGCGAGCCTCGCGCGATGCCCAACCATCCACGCCCCGCGAGTCGGCGGCGATGCCAGACTCGCGTACGGCGACACCGCGATGATGCCGCGCTCCAGCGCCCCGCGATCGAGAGCCGCGAGCAGCCGCAGCGTCGGGTGCGCCGCTTCCAGTTTTCGGAGTGATGTGCGGGCTCTCTCGGTTCCTGTGTCCGCGTTGTCGAGCGCCTGCGTCACCACATCCGCCGCCACGCGGGAGAGTTCCTCGCCCCCTCCGAGGATTGCCGCGCCCGCCACCGAGATCGGCAAGCCGCGCCACGCGAGCAGGCCCTGCCGCAACGCACGAACCTCCGGCAGCGCGAGCGCCCGTACCGCGCGCACATCTTCAAGAAAACCGCACAGCATTCTCAGTACGCGCAAGCGCGCGGCGATCGATTCGGCCTTCTCTCCCGCCACCACCCCCGGCCGCGCCGGCGCGTTCCTGCCACTAGCCGTCCGGTCGTCCCCCTCGCGCGCCCACGCCTGCAGATAGGCGATCCGCAACTCGTCGATCCGCGCGATGATGGCCCCCGCCCGGTCGCCCGTCAGTTCCTTCAGTATCGCAGTGTTGGCCGCATCGGCCGTGTCGCCGGTCAGCGCCGCCGCGCGCAGCGCCGGCTCGCCCGCGAACGGGTCGAGCAGTTCCATCGCCGCGGCGAAGGCCCGAAGGTCCAGCAGCGCCGACTCCATTGTCGCGGGCCTGGCGACCTCCTGACCCAGCCGGGTCAGGCGCGATGTGACCAGCCGCCACGAGGGCGACTGGTCGTCGCGGTACCGGGTCAGCAGGCCGTCTACAAGCCGCAGCATCTTCAGGTCGTCGATCGAGCGCCGGTGCGAGGCGATCGCGCTCACGATCGCGGGCTGGCTCGTGGCGGACTGGGCCCGCGCGATCTCGGCGACCTGCGAGGTCAGTTGCGCTTCGGATCGTGCCCGCGCGCTGTCGAGCGCGCGGAAACTGGTGCGGAGCGATTGGGTCACGCCCGCCTCGGTGCCGGCGGCGATGCGTTCGTCGATCAGATCGAGCGTGCGCACGAGCGCCCGCATCGACTTGCGGGCGCGGTCGCGCGCCGGTCCCGCCTCTCCCATCGCTTCCGCGGCGGTGTCGGCAATCGCCAGCCGGATCGACTGCGCATCGCGCGCGGTCTGCCCCCCAC
>CAYMWG010000321.1:0-3444 GCA_964393765.1 uncultured Phycisphaeraceae bacterium | reverse complement strand
GGTCCCGGTGAAGCCTGTCTGTTCAGTCTAGCCGCGCGCTCGGGTGTGTCGGGCATGAAGTCGGATTTGGTTGCCATGAGAAGGTCCTTGGGATCAAGGGATCAGGGATCAGGGACGAGAAAGCAAAGAAAGGAAAGCAGAAAGCAGAGGAGCACGCGCCAGGCATCGGATCACATCATTACACGATTACTTCATCACCACTCACCACTCACCACTCACCACTCACCACTCACCCCTTCCCATCCTCTTCCATATCTTCCCGCGCCCGCTCCTTGGCCTTGCGCAGGCGCGCCAGCCCGCCCTCGGCCTGGTCCGCGGCGGTCTGCGCCGTCTTTTTCTGCGCAACGGACGTGCGCGCCACGTCGAAAGTGGGCACGGCGAGGTTCTCCCGGCTGCCCGCGAGTTCCGCCGCGCTGGCCTCGAACTTGGCCCTGGCCATCGACTCATCCGCCCGCGCCGCCATGCGGATCGCCTCGCGCTGCTCGGTCGTGGCCTTGGCCGTCATGCCCGCCTGGGCGCGCTTGCGGGCCTCCATCAGCGTGCCCATCTGCTCGTTTGCCCGCTGCTTGCCCTTGCCCATCCCGCGCCGCACGGCCGCGGCGATGAGTTGCGGGTCGATCCGCACGCGCCGCACCGCGACATCCACCAGGAACAGGCCGATCGCCAGCAGCGCGACCAGCAGCCAGATGGGGCGCAGCGCCACGGGCATCTTCAGGTTGTCGCGCAGCCACAGGTCGGCCAGCGCGGGGTTGGTCGAAAGGTCGATCACGCGCCCCTTGGTCCGCTCGGCCACTACCCGGCCCAGCGGCCCGTTGTCCTGGAGCGTGCGGTACTCATCCGCGAACGGGCGCGTCACCGCGGCCTGCAGGTTCCCCTCGCGCGGGGCGCCGCCCGGCGTGTCCGGCGGGGCGATGTACTTGAAGTTCGCGACGTATGCGCCCGAGCGGTCCGAATCGAACACGCCCTCGTAGCGGCCCGGCCCGACCTGGCGCAACTCGATCGGCTGGCCCTGGTTGCCCGGCCCGACAACGCGCGACAGGAAGCGCACGAAGTTCAGCCGCTCGCCCTTGCCGTCGAGCGCCTCGATCACCACGCGGGTTTTGTCGCCCATGTCCTCGGTCATCACGCGCATGTCCGCGCTGCCGCCCGGCCGCATCATCCAGCGGATGTGCCCCTCCCAGAAGGCCTTGTACTTCCCCCAACTCGGCCAACCCTTGGCCCAGCGCTGCCCGGCATCGGATGTGAACGCCACCGCCTTGCCCAGCCCAAACTGCCAGTGCGCGAGGATGGGGTCGTTCTCCTTGCCGCGGATCGTGACGATGGATAGGCCGTCGCGGTCCGCGGCGACGACATACCCGCCGATCGCCGGGACGCTCCCGCCCAGCCCACGCATCGGCTCGGCGATGGCGTTGACCACCGAGGGCGTGAAGGGCGAACCCTCCCAGATCAGCGAGCGCTTTACGATCTGCGCTTCCTTGATGAAGATGCTCGGCAGTTCGGCGAACTGGCCCTGATCGACGATCGGGTAGAACTTGCCGCCGGTCTGGTCGGAGATGTTCCTCATGCTCTGGCCGCTGGGCCCGTTGGCGGAGCGCTCGTGCGGGTAGACCATGACGCAGGAAATCGTGATCTTCGCGGCCCGGCACTGGGCGAGGATGCCCTGATTGCTCAGTTGCGGGTCGCCATCGCTCATGATGATCATGTGGCGAGCGCCGGCATCGGCGGCCTTCAGCGCGTCGTAGGCCTTCTGGATCACGCCGTCGAAGGTCTGCATGTCGCCGAAGGTCAGCGCGTTCATGGCGCGGGTGACGGCGGTCTTGTTGCCGACCTCGCTGAGCGGGTGGACCCAGGTGTCGCCGCGGGAGTACGAATATTCGACCACACCCACAAGATCGAGGCGCGACAGGTTGTTGATCGCCGCCAGGCCGGTCTCTTTGGCCCAGAAGTTGCCTTGGGGCATCTCGCAGGAGTGCATGACCAGCACCAGCGCGCCTCGCGGCATCTGCCGCTTCTGCGGCGGGTCGAGTTTGATGGGCAGCGCCTCGGCCAGCGGCGAGCCGATCCACCCGCCCGCGCCGAACGACTCCGGCCCGCCGACCATCATCAGCCCGCCGCCCAGGTCGTGGACGTAGGACCTGAGTTCCTCCTGGAGTTTCATGGGAACTTTGTCCGACGGCGTGTTCACCATAATAATGCCGTCGAAGGCCTGCAACTCGATGAGCGAGTCGGGGGCCTGTTCCGGCGTTTTGATGTCGCACGCGATGCGGGCCTCGGTCAGCGCCTGCTGGATCGGCACCACCTCCGCGGGGTCGGGCGCGATGATGAGCACGCGCCCCTCGCTCTGCACGAAGGTGACGGCCAGCGACTCGTTATTCTCCTTGATGGCATCGACCGATCCGTCATCCGGCTCGAACACGGCGCGGAAGGTCTGTGGCCCCGCCCGCGGCAGGGACATCGGCACCATCAGCGCGTTGAGGCCCTGATCGAGCGCAATGTGCCGGTAGAGTTCCGGGCTGGCCGTGTCGAGATCGACCGGCTCGCCGTTGATGAGCACCGTCAACTTGCCGGTGGTCTGCTTCAGCGCGGTGATGAGCACCCGCATGTTGACGTTCTGGCCCATCCGCGCGGTCGAGGGGACCACCACGCGATCAACGATCACCTCGTTCTCGTGCTTGTACGGCAGGATCACGACATCGATGGGTACGCCCGCCGCGGCGGCGGAATCCGCGAACGAGCGAAGGTCGCCGATGGTCTCGTTGAAGTCGCTGATGATCAGGATGCGGTTGGCGCTGTCGGCGGGCTTGGTGGCCATGCCCAGTCGCCCGGCCTCGGACAGATTTGTCGCGTCCGTCCCGCCGAGCGTGATCGAGTCGGGGGCATCGTTTGGCGGTGAAGGCAGGGCCTGCACGATCGCCTCGCGACCGGCGGTGATCTTGCCCATCAGGTCGCCGGGCCGGAACTTCTTGCGGGCCTCTTCCAGCCACAGGTCCGCCGTCTGGCGGAGGGCCTTGGGCACCGACTCGCTCTCGTCCATGATGACGGTGACGTTGACATTGTCGGACTCACGCCGCCACGAGGGCCTGGCGAGGGCGGCGGCGATGAGCAGGATCACGATGATGCGCACGCCCAGCGCGACCCGCCGGGCGTTGGTGCCCATGCCCGACAGCGTCTGCCGCCCGATCCACAGCGCCAGCAGCCCGCACGCGGGCACCAGGAGCAGCCACATCGGCTGGTCAAAGTGGAAGGGGCCGATGCTGAGGGCTGCGAGTGTCATCCGATTCTGGATTCCTGTGACCGTGGGCCGTCACCTGCGTCGGGGGGGTGGGGCCTTGAACGCCAGAACCCGGTTGTTGCCCGAGTCCACCACATACGCCGTCCTCCCGAGGATACCAACCGCCCACGGGGCCGCGAGTTCGCCCTCGCCCCGGCCCGCGCGCCCCCAGG
>CAYMWG010000320.1:0-3458 GCA_964393765.1 uncultured Phycisphaeraceae bacterium | reverse complement strand
TCGATGTAGTAGTTGTCGCCGGGCTCGCGCGCCGGATGCTCGGGCGGGATGTTCAGCCTTACGAAGTTGTGTTCATCGTCCTCGACCTCGGGGCCTTGCGCCACCTCAAAGCCCATCCGCGCGAAGACCTCGACCAGTTCATCGCGCACGCGGCTGATGATGTGCCGCCGTCCGATGCCGGTTGAGTATGCCAGCCCCGGTTCGGTGACGTCGATGCCCGCGCCCACCGTGCTTGCGACGCCGGCGCTCCAGCCGAGTTGTGCCTGTCGCGCCTTGAACGCCTCGGTCAGCGCCGCGTTTACCTGGTTGGCGCGCTGTCCATAGGCCGGCTTGTGCTCGCGCGGGACGTCCTTGACCGCGCCGAGCGCCGCCTTGACCTTGCCGCTCGAGCCCAGATAGGCGATGCGCCACTGCTCGAGCGCGGCGCTGTCCGTCGCGCCGGAGAGATCGCTCTTCGCCGCGGCTTCGAGATGGTCAAGCGTTTCGAGCATCGGGGCGGAGTGTAGTGCCCCGATGGCGATTGGTCACAAAAACGAACAGGGCC
Source organism: uncultured Phycisphaeraceae bacterium (assembly GCA_964393765.1). Classification (GTDB taxonomy): domain Bacteria; phylum Planctomycetota; class Phycisphaerae; order Phycisphaerales; family UBA1924; genus JAHBXL01. The sequence goes on along the minus strand of CAYMWG010000320.1, from coordinate 2,914 downwards.
CGTCGGCGTGCCGACAGGCCCTGCGGATTTCTGGTCGTGCTTCAGAACAGACTTAGTTCTGGGGCTTGGCCATCGGGCAAGTGGCGGAGCAGTCGGCCTTCTTGGCCTCGGAGCAGGTGGATGCGCAGGTGCCGGTCTTGGCGCTGGCGGGGGTGACCTCGCCGGTCTGCGTGACCGCGGCCGTTTCCTTGCAGGAACCACAGCACTCGTCGTTCTTCGAGCAGCCGGAGAGAAGTGCGAGGGCGGAAACGCAGCAGATCGCACCAAAACCAAAGATGGACTTCTTCATAGATCAACTCCTGTAAACACGCCCGGCCGCGAACGCGGCACAGAGCCTTTGCGATGGGCCGGTGACCCGCGAACATCGCGGAACCGTGTCCCTTGATTACCGTAGCACCCCGATAAGGTTGCATCCAAACTTACACCGAATATCATCCAAAGACAAGCGAATGAGTCCGCGCACGATCGGTCAAGGCCCGGTGAGTCTTGAGTGATCTGGATCGTTCAGGCCGCGGCCTTGGCCTCTTTCCGCACCTTGGCAGCAAAGGCCGTCCGGCGGTCGGCCTGGCGACGGCGGGTGCTTGGGCGGCCACCGATCTCCGGACCCTCCTCGGCCCCGACAAACTGGATCAGGACCAGCGGGGAACCATCGCCGATCCGGTGCTTGTCGAGGCGGACGATGCGGGTATAGCCGCCCGCCCGGTCCTTGAAGCGGGGCGCGACATTGGCGAAGATGTGCTTAACCAGTTTCGGCGCTTTGCGCAGTTCGCCGTAGCGGTTGCGCTCGACCTCCGAGATCTCCGGGAGATCAAAGTATTGCGAGGCCTTGTCGCGGATGGCGTCCACAGCGGCCTTTTCCTGGTCGCTTGGCTTGGCCGGCAGCCACATCCAGTCGAAGCCGAGGCGGTCGCGTCCGAGGAGCGCGATCACCTGACGGCGAGAAGCGAGGTCGCCCCGCTTGGCGAGGGTGACGATCTTCTCGACCAGCGAACGCATCGCCTTGGCCTTGGTGACTGTGGTGACGATCTGGCCGTGCTCAAAGATCGCCGCGGCCAGGTTGCGCAGGGTGGCTGCGCGATGGGCCGTGGTTCGACCGAGTTTGAATCCACCCTTGCGGTGCCGCATCGAAAAACTCCTCGAACAAAGCCGCCCGAAACGGGCCGGCGGAAGACGGTCGGAACTGTATGCGCCCGGGGCGCTTGGGGGCGGGGTGAATCAGACGCCGGACGTCGATCCGGGGGTCATCGTGGTGGTCACGCCCTCGGGGATCTTGACGCCAAGATCGAGGCTCATGTCCGTCAACTTCTTCTTCACTTCGCGCAGGGACGTGCGCCCGAAGGACCGGACCCGCAGAAGGTCCGCATCGGTGTGCTGCACGAGATCGGCGATGGTCACGATCCGAGCCGACTCAAGGCAGTTGCTCGCCCGCACGGACAGGTCCAGGTCGCTGATGGGCCGGTTGAGTTTGCGGATCAGTTCCTCGTCCACTCCGGCGGCGGCCGCGGCGGCCTCGGTGACGGTCTCGCGACCGACCTCAAAGTACTGCACGAAGGGGTTGAGGTGCTTGCGGAGGATCTTGCCCGCCTCGACGAGCGCCATCTCCGGCGTGACGGTGCCGTTGGTCCAGATGTCCATGACCAACTTGTCGTAGTTGGTGCGCTGCCCGACGCGGGTCTCCTCGACCTTGAAGCGGACGCGCTGCACGGGGGAGTAGATCGCGTCGATGGGGATCAGGCCGATCTCCTGGTCCTCATCGCGCCGGTACTGCTCACTGGCGGGGACGTAGCCGCGACCCAGGCCGACGCGGAGTTCCATCTCAAAGTCCACCTTCTCGGTGAGCGTCGCGACGATGTGGTCCTTGTTCAGGATCGTGATCGACGAATCGGCCTCGATCAGTTCGCCGGTCACATCGCCGGGCCCGGAGGCGGCGAGGGTGAGGGTCTTGGGGCCGTCGCCCTCGAGTTTCACGATCAGGCCCTTGACGTTGAGGATGATGTCGGTGACATCTTCCATCACGCCCGGCAGGGAGTGGAACTCGTGCGGTGCGCCCTTGATCTTGACGGCTGTGACGGCCGCGCCCTCGAGGCTTGAGAGCAGCACTCGGCGCAGGCCGTTGCCAATGGTCGTTCCGAAGCCGCGCTCGAAGGGCTCGACCGTGAAGCGGCCGAAGGTATTGCTCTGGAACTTGGGATCGGCAACGACGTGGGACGGCAGTTCGAAGCCTCGCCAGCGGATGCGCATAATAAAACCTTCCGATGTGTCAGCGAGACCCTGGGATGGGAAACGCACGTCCGCCTGAATCGGGTCAACCCCGGGGCGCTGACTGCCCGGGGAGCCCTGCTGTGCGGGGGCGCTTGAGTTCGTGGCCGCGAAGCGGAGTAACCGCGACGCGGAGAGGATGCTTAGACGCGGCGACGCTTGCGGGGGCGACAGCCGTTGTGCGGGATTGGCGTGTGGTCCTCGATCGCGGTCACGCGCAGGCCCGTCGAGACCAGGCCCTGCACGGCCGACTCGCGCCCGGCGCCGGTGCCCTTGATATAGACCTCGATCTCGGACATGCCGAGTTTGCGGGCCTTCTGCCCGGCGGACTCGCCCGCGCGGGTCGCGGCGAAGGGCGTGCTCTTGCGGGCGCCCTTGAAGCCGATTGTGCCCGCCGAGTCCCAGGCGATGGTCTCGCCGTTGGGATCGGTCACGGTGACGATTGTGTTGTTGTGCGAGGCACGAACGTGCGCAAGGCCGCGCGTGACGTTCTTGCGGACCTTCTTCTGCTTCTTGGCCATCTGGAAACTCCTCGGATCAGCCGACCACGAAGGGTCGTACCCGTGGGGCCAGGGACTAGGCACTGGGCACTAGGCACTGGCCGAAATCTGGATTATGCACTAGTGCCCGATGCCTAGTGCTTGTTGCCTGCCTA
>CAYMWG010000319.1:0-3460 GCA_964393765.1 uncultured Phycisphaeraceae bacterium | reverse complement strand
ATCGAGAAGACCGTGTTCTTCGGGTTGGTGACCTGCTGGTGCTTGGCGGGCTGGCCGACGAGGCGCTCACCCTTGTCGGTGAACCCCACCACCGAGGGCGTGGTCCGCGCGCCGGAGGCGTTGATCAGCACCTTGGGCTGTCCGCCCTCCATGACCGCTACGACCGAGTTGGTCGTACCGAGGTCGATTCCGATGATCTTGGACATGTGTGTGCTCCTGCTGCTTCACCCGGCTGCCGCCGGTGGCGGTGAATGCGTGCGAATTGTCGGCCAGTAAGAGGGCAAGACGGATGCCAACCGATGATAGGAAAACCGTGCCGGGCGGGGTGTCGATCGGGCAGGGAGGGAGCGTTTTTTTCCAGAGAGTAAGAGATGCCTGCCAGATCGGCAGAGCGGTTTAGGCGGGAGTCCGCTGCGCTGCGCACCAAGATGAAGGGAAATAAAGCCGCCGCGGATTGGCGGGTCTTTTCAAGGCATTCGGCGAAGAGAACCTAGACTCGGCGTTGATGAGCAACCCTCGCCCCACTCAGCCCCAGCGTCCCACCCGCGTTCCCAATCCGCGCCCGGCTCCTCCCGCCGCCCTCAGCGCTCCGACTCCAGGGCAGAGGCCGTCCGGGTCTGGGCCGCGCGCGCCGCAGGTGTTCGCCGCGTTCACTGGTCCCGATGCGCTCCGGCCGCTCAGCGCGACATCCGAGTTCATCGATCTGTGCAACGGGGCGGGGATCGAGTTCGAGGATGGCGATCTGGAACGGCTGGGGCTGTTCGTGGCGCTGCTGCTCGAAACCAACAAAACCACCAACCTCACGTCGATCACCGATCCGGCGCAGGCGTGGGTGAAGCACATCTTTGATGCGTTGACGCTGCTCCCCGTGCTTTCGAGCATCGAGTTGGCGGAGGGCGCGAAGCACCTGCGCATCATTGATGTCGGCTCGGGCGGCGGGTTGCCCGCGATCCCTCTTGCGCTGGTGATGCCAGACGCTCGCTTTACCCTGCTGGAGGCGACGGGCAAGAAAGTGGAGTTCCTGCGGGCGGCAGTGGGCGCGCTTTCCCTGAAGAATGTGGAGGTGGTGCAGGGGCGCGCGGAGACGGTGGCGCACTATCGCGGCAGCAAGAACGACGGGCGCATCGGCGCGCGGCGCGAGGTCTATGACGCGGCGACCACGCGGGCACTCGGGCATTTGGCGGTGGTCGCGGAACTGGCCGCGGCGTTCGTGCGGCCGGGAGGGTTTGTGATTGCCGTCAAGGGGGCGAAGGCGGAGCAGGAACTGACGGAGGCGGCGAAGGCGATGGGGATCGTCGGGCTGCGGCACGCCGAGACGGTGCAGACGCCGACGGGGCGGATCGTGGTGCTGGAGAAGACGATCGCCACGCCGCGGGACTACCCGAGGAAGGACGGCGAGCCGTCGCGGAAGCCGATCGGGGTGGAGAAGGCGGGGTGAGGCGCGAAAACAAATTGCCGCGGGTGAACGCGGGTGAACGCAGATCAGGATGGGGAAACACGAAGGCGTACTGGGTGTCAGGAGGTGGGGAGCCAAAGGAGCATCAAAGCCCCGAGCGCAAGCGAGCGGGTTTAGAGGTAGTGATCCGCAGCGACTTGGCTTGCCCCGCATCTCCGTTCATCTGCGTAAATCTGCGGCATCTCAGGGCGATTCACCCGCTCGGCGCGACGAGGAGTTTCAGTAGGTCATCGAACTCGTAGGGCTTGAGGAGGTGGGCATCGAAGGCCGATTCTCTCGCGCGCGGCGTGTCGGTCTCTTCGGCGTAGCCGGTCACGGCGATGAAGCGCACGCCTTCCATGCCGGGTCGTGCGCGGAGTTGGCAGGCGACGTCGTAGCCGTCGATACCCGGCAGTCCGATGTCGAGCAGGACCACATCGGGCCGGAAGTTCTCGGCGGCGTTCAGTCCGTCAAATCCACTGCCGGCGGTGCGGACGATGTAGCCCTCGCGGCGGAGGCCCATCGCGATCATCAGCACGAGGTCGGTGTTGTCATCGATCAAGAGGACGGAGAGGGGGCGTGGGGCGGGCGAAGCGGCGCCCGGCTGAAGCGCGGGCTCATCCGCAGCGCGTGCAACATCACGTCGAGTTGTGTCTTCCCTCGGCCCCATTTGTGATGCTATCGAACGGGTCAGCCGCCGTCCAGAGATCGGGCGGAGTTCGAGAACATTCCCGGAGTTGCGGCCGGGCCTCTACCATCACTTCCCGTGACGCCCCCACGCAGCGTGCTCGACCGAATCCTCGCCGATGACGGCCCGATCGCCCGAGCGCTCGTGGCATCCGGGGTGCCGTTTGAGCATCGGCCCGAGCAGGGCGTCATGGCCGCGGCGGCGATGGCGACGATGCAGGGGCGGGGCCGGCTGCTGGTGGAGGCGGGCACTGGAGTCGGGAAGAGTTTCGCGTACCTTGTGCCGGCGATCCTGCGCGCGGTGCTGCACAACGAGACGGTGGTGGTCGCGACCGCAACGATCTCACTTCAGGAGCAACTGATCCAGAAGGACATCCCGCTGCTGCAAGCCACGCTGGAGCAGTGGGACCTTGGTTCGGCGGCGCGGGCGCTGGTGCCCGTGCTGGCCAAGGGGAGGGGGAACTACCTGTCGATCCGGCGACTGAAGGTCGCCTCGGAGCGGCAGGACGCGATCCTCTATGACGCGGAGGCGAAGGTGTCGCTGCACGTCGTGCAGGACTGGGCGTACACGACGAAGGACGGGACGCTCTCGAGTTTGCCCGCGCTCGAGCGGCCGGAAGTGTGGGACCATGTGCGCTCGGACTCGGACAACTGCCTGGGTCGGAAGTGCCCGACGTACCAGAAGTGCTTCTACCAGGTCGCGCGGCGGGAACTCGAGAAGGCGAACCTGATCGTGTGCAACCACGCGCTGTTCTTCGCGGACCTGGCGATGCGGCAGCGTCCGGCGGCGAGCGGAGGAGGCGGGGCGATCCTGCCGCCATACGACCAACTAATCTTGGATGAGGCGCACAACGTCGAGGACGCGGCGTGCGAGCACTTCGGGCTGTCGCTGGCGCAGCCCCGGGTGACGCGACTCTTGCGAACGCTCTTCTCACCCAGGCGCGGGAAGGGATACCTGGTGGAGCGGCAGTTGCAGTTGGGGGTCGCGGGGAGCGAAGCGGTGGAGCGCGCGGTGCATCAGGTGATCCACGCGGAGGATGCCGCGAGACGGTTCTTTGAGGCGCTGCTGGAGTATGCGCAGCGCAATCTCGCGAACTCTGGCCGGATCGTGCGGCCGGACGTGATCGAGAACGAACTGACACCCGCGATGCGGGACCTGGCGGTGCGCCTGCGCGGGCTGCGCGAGAACATCGAGAACGAGCAGGACCGGTTCGAGTTGCAGTCGTACGCGCGGCGTGCGGCGGAGGCGGCGGACACTGCCGAGGCGCTGGTCGCGCAAACGATGCGGGGGTATGTGTACTGGGTGGAGGTTGACGACCGGGGTGGCGGGGGCGGTAT
>CAYMWG010000318.1:0-3473 GCA_964393765.1 uncultured Phycisphaeraceae bacterium | reverse complement strand
GGGGGGGCGATTCGGGCTGATGGCCCTGAGAAACGGGATCGGCGTGGGTGCCGAACTCCGGCATCTCGGCCTCCGACATGCCTTCACGCTGGTCTTCGCGGCCCGGCGCGTGGGAGACCATCCGGAACGTCGCTCGGATGGAGAACCGGACGGCGCCACCCAACTCCACGCCGGAGCGGGGCCCATGCCCACCGGTCTGGGCCGAAGCATCGAGGGCGGGGGTTGGCGGGCGCAGCATCACCATGGACAATGAGAACCATGGCAAGCCGGGTGCCGAACCGTTGAGCCGTGTCGCGCTCCCAAGCCTCCTGTGCCGCCCTCAAGAAAGCGGGATGAACCCGAGCCTCGTTCGCCGTTGAACTCCGGAAATCCCTGCCACCGGTCCCGGCGCGATGTTCGCGATGCCATTTCGGCAGATCAGTCCTCGGCGTCGTCCGAATGCCGAGGTTCGGCTTGGCGGGCTCGAAACACTCCGTAGCGCTGCTTCCCAAACGGGACCGCGTCCGCCCCACCAAACGAAATCCAGCCAAGTTAGAAACTCGCGGTACACTCTGCCCCATGGAGATTGCACTCATCATCTTGGGAATCTTGGCCCTTTCAGGTATTGCCGCGGCGGCGTGGCTGACCGTGGAACGCACCCGCACCATTGGCACTGCCGCGCGTGCATCGGCTGAAGCCGAGGGCGCGAAGCGCGAAGCCGCGCAGGGGCGCGAGGAGGCGCAGCGGTTGGCGGCGAGCCTGAGCAACTCGGGAGCGGAACTGCAACGAGCGGCCACCCAGGCCGCAAGCGCCATGCAACGGGCCGAGGGTCTGGCGGACCAACTCGCCGAGTCCATGAAGCGCTCGGAGATTGAGAAGAGGTCGCTGCTGGACAGGGCCGCGGCGGACCAGAAAGAGTCTCTCGCCCGACGCGACGAACGGTGGGAGAAGGAACTGGCCCGAATCGAGGGCATCGCCGAGGAGAAGGTCGCAAGCGCGGTCCGCGAGCGCAATGCGAGCCGTGAGGAGAAAGCCCACTTTGAAATAACGATGCGCGACGCCTTCGCCACGCTCTCGCGCGAGGCGATGGAGAAGAACTCGGTTCAGTTCCTCACCATGGCCGAGCAGAAACTCGAAGCCAAGCGCTCCGCCGTGGATGAACTCGTCAAGCCGATCGCCGAAACGCTCCGCAACACCGACGCGAAACTCGCCATCATCGAGTCCGCGGGCACCTCGCTCAAGGAGGAAACGTCGCGCCTCGTGCGTGCCCTCCGGGACCCACACGTCCGCGGGCGCTACGGCGAGATGCAACTCCGGCGCGTCGCCGAACTCGCGGGCATGTCCGCCTACTGCGACTTCTGCGAGCAGGACCAGACTCGCGATGGCGACGGCAATGCCATGCGCCCCGACATGATCGTCAACCTGCCCAGCGAGCGCACCATCGTCGTCGATGCCAAGACCAACATCGCCGCGTACATGGAGGCGCTCTCCGCCCGCACCCCCGAGGAGGCCGAGGTCTGCCTCGCACGCTTTGCACGCCACGTCTCGGAGCAGGCAACCGCACTGTCCCGCAAGAAGTACTGGGCGCAGTATGACGGCTCGCCCGAGTTCGTCGTCATGTTCATCCCCGGCGATCAGTTCGTCGATGCCGCGCTCTCGCGCCAGACGGACCTCCTCGACCGCGCGGCGGAGCAGGGCGTCATCCTCGCCAGTCCCGCCACATTGATCGGCCTCCTTCGCGCGGTGGCGATCGGGTTCCAGGAGCAGAAACTCGCCAAGGCCGCGGCGGAACTCCGCGAACTGGGGCGAGAGCTCCACCACCGCGCCGCGACGGCGTTCGGCTACATCGCGGACATGGGCGGGTCGCTCGAGAAGGCCGTCGAGAAATACAACGCCTTTGTCGCGTCCTACCAGCAGCGCTTCGAGCCAACACTCAAGAAGTTCGAGGAAGTCGGTGTGAAGGGCACGAAGGAACTGCCTGAGATGGAAACGGTTGCTACTCGCGTCAAAGTGCTCGAATGATCCCGCCGACTCGAGCCCCACATGCTCCCAGCATGAGCCGCGAATGTATTGTTTTTCACGCTCGAATCCCTTGCATTTGCCATAGCGTTGCCGCTATTGTGACCGCTCGGTCGTGATCGCCTTTTCGGGAGGTTTGGAGGCGTGGAGCAAGACAAGTCGTCGGACATCGAACTCATCAGCCGTGCGCAGGCCGGCGATATCGAAGCACGCAACGCGCTGATCCTCCGCCACGAGCGCTTCGTGTGGATGATGGTGCGGGAGGCCCTGGGCCAGCGCCGCCGCCACCTCGCCGATGAGCACTTTGCCAGCGGTCTCGACGGGCTGATGCGCGCGATCCGGTCGTTCGATCCCGCCAAGGCCGGGAGCCTCCTCACCTACGCGGGTGTGTCTATCAAGCGGGCCGTGTGGAGCGGCATCAGCACTGACACACCCGTCACTCGCACGAAGAACAAGCCCACGGGCGCTGCGGACAAGGCCCTCTGGGACCGCGCATCGAGCGCCGGCGAGATTCCCTTCGGTACGGGCGGGTGCGACCGCACACCCCCCGTCGATCAGACCGTGGACCAGGCGGACAAGGTGGCCCTGCTGAGCAAATACGTCGCGGGCCTCTCGACGCTCGAGCAGGCCGTGCTGCACCTGCTCTACAACGTGGGGATGCCCCTCGAGCAGGTCGGCAAAGAGATAGGCGGCCTGAGCCGCGCCCGCGTGCAGCAGATCGAGGCAAGCGCGATCAGGCGGATGCGCGCCCGCGGCATCGCCGATGGCGAAACGACGGTCTCTCCGGGCACAAAGGGCGAACCGCGCGAGCGCTGAGAGGTCCCGCTCAGTCCGCCTTCCAGTTTTCCACCTTGGGCCGGAGCATGTCCCAGAGTTTCTCCAAAAGGTCACGCGTCCCCTGCTGTGTCGCTCCGGAAATGGCCAGCACGTCCTGCCCGCGCCCGAGCTGCAGATCGGCCCGAAGTTTGGCGATGGCGACGCGCGCCTCGTCCTCGTCCAGCAGGTCCATCTTGTTCAGGACGATGACCTCGTCCTTCTCCGCCAGCAGCGCCGAGTAGTTCCCCAGTTCAGCCCGGATCAACTTGTAGTTCTCCGCCGGAGTGGACCCGTCGAGCGGAGCCGCGTCAAGCAGATGCACCAGCACGCGAGTCCGCTCGATGTGCCGCAAAAACTCGTGCCCTAGGCCCGCCCCCTGGCTCGCCCCCTCGATGAGCCCGGGGATGTCCGCGATCACCAGGCGGCGCTTGCCGTCGATCGCGGCGATTCCCAGTTGCGGCACAAGCGTGGTGAACGGGTAGTCCGCAATCTTGGGACGCGCGGAAGTCGTGGCGGACAGCAGCGTGCTCTTCCCGGCGTTGGGCAGCCCAACCAGCCCGACATCCGCGATGAGTTTGAGTTCCAGCCTGATGCGGCGCTGCTCGCCCGGCTCGCCCGGGTCGGCGGACTTGGGTGCCTGATTCACCGACGACTTGAAG
>CAYMWG010000317.1:0-3478 GCA_964393765.1 uncultured Phycisphaeraceae bacterium | reverse complement strand
GTGGAGCATGGGTCAAGCGTATGGCGAATGCGGTGGGGGGGCACTGCTCCGCAAGCAGCGATGGGCGGCCGGAGGTATGATGCCCGTGCTCTGGGGGTGAATCGATTTCGCTTCGGAACTCGCATGGCAAGCAGGGCCGGAACAATCGCGGAGTTGAGCATGGCGGGCGTGCTGATGGCCGCGCTCTTCGGCGTCTTGATCGGAGTTTCGGTCAACACGTTCCACTATGCCGAGGGGACCAGCTATCTCTCAAACGACCCCGCGTCGTGTGTGAACTGTCACATCATGCGCGACCAGCACGACAGCTGGCAGAAGAGCCCGCACCACGCGAGCGCAACGTGTAACGACTGTCATGTGCCCCAGGACCTGATTGGCAAATACTGGGTGAAAACCGAGCACGGCTTCAGGCACAGCAAGGGATTTACTTTTCAGGATTTCCACGAGCCGATCCAGATCAAGGACTCAAGCCTCGCGGTGGTGCAGGACAACTGCGTGCGTTGCCATCAGGAGATGGTGGGCGAGATCACGGCGCATATGGGCGCAGGCGAAGAGAACAACTGCGTGCATTGCCACGCCGGCATCGGCCACGGGCCGAGGAGATAAGCGATGGGCAGGAAGGCTGCGTATCTCGCGGTGGCGGTGGTGGTGGCGACAGCAACGGCCGGTGTCATGCTGCTGCGCGACAACATATCGCAGCGGAAGCGCGAGGCCCGCGAGACCGTCTTCCGTGTGGTCGATATCGATGAGACCATCGTGGACCCGGCGGTCTGGGGGAAGAACTACCCGCGGCAGTACGACGGCTATACGCGCACGGTGGACACCGTGCGCACCCGGCATGGCGGGAGCGAGGCCTTCCAGCACCTTGATGAACTGCCGGTGTGGCGAACACTCTTCAACGGGTACGCCTTCGCCATCGACTATCGGGAAGAGCGTGGCCACGCGTACATGCTCAGCGACCAGCGTGAGACCGAACGGGTGACTCAGAGGCCCCAGCCGGGTGCGTGCCTGCAATGCCACGCGAGCAACACGCTCGCCTATCGCGAGGTCGGGATCAAGGCCGGAGCGCCCGGCACGCTGAAGGATTCAGTCACGAGCGAGAACGGGTATGCCCAGTTGTTCAAGGGCTTTGAGGAGGTCTGCGCGATGCCCTACGGCGAGGCGACCAAGCTCGCCGCGCACCCGGTTGCGTGCGTCGATTGCCACGACCCGGACACGATGGCGCTGCGGGTGACAAGGCCCGGATTCATCAACGGCATCCGAGCGTTGGCCAAATCCGATTCACCCGTGCCGCACCTTCCGAGCATCGGGCGGTGGCGGTCGGGGAGCCGCCCGCGCGAGTACGACCCCAACACCGATGCCTCGCGCCAGGAGATGCGCAGCATGGCCTGCGGGCAGTGCCACGTGGAGTATTACTTTGCCGGCGAGAAGAAGCTGGTGACCCACCCATGGCACAAGGGCCTCAAGGTCGAGAACATCGAGTCCTACTACAACGAGGTCGGCTGGACCGACTGGAAGCACGCCGACTCGGGGACAGATGCGCTGAAGGCGCAGCACCCCGAGTTCGAGATGTGGAGCCAGGGGATCCACGCGCGCAGCGGCGTGGCGTGCGCGGACTGCCACATGCCGTACAAGCGCGAGGGCGCCATCAAGGTCAGCGACCATCACATCCGCAGCCCCATGCTCAACATCGCGCGCGCATGCCAGACGTGCCACAACTACGGCGAAGACGAGATCAAGGGCCGCGTTGAGGCCATCCAGGACCGCACGGCCTCTCTGCTGCGTCGCGGCGAGCAAGCCAACTTCGAGCTCATCCAGGCGATCAAGGCGGCCATGACGCTCGGCACCGAAGACAAAGCGCTGACACAAGCCCGCGAACTGCATCGTCGCGCCCAGTGGCGACTGGACTTCGTGTCGGCCGAGAACTCCATGGGCTTCCACGCCCCGCAGGAGTCTGCGAGAATTCTTGGAGAATCAATCGACTTTGCGCGGCAGGGCATCGCGGATGTGTTCGCGAAGGTTCCCGGCGCCGCAGCCAAAGCATCAGAGGTACCGACACCCGCGGCGAGCAAGCCCCACAAAGCCGGGAACTAGATCCTCGGCGCGGGCGAGCATGCCTCATTGCTTTGAAGAAAGTTCCGCAGCAACTTCGGGCCCTCGACGGTCAGGAAACTCTCAGGGTGGAACTGCACGCCTTCCAGCGGTGCCTTGTCCTCGCCCCGTGCCCAGACTCGCCGCAGTCCCATCACCACGCGGCGTATCGGCCCGTCGGCGTCGTCAGCATCGACGGGCTCATCGGTCCACGCCGAGACGTTCCATCCACTGCCATCGGCCTGCGGCGGCGGGATCGTCTCTGCCAGCACCACCAGCGAGTGGTAGCGCGTCGCGACAAATGGGTTACTGAGTCCTGCGAACACGCCCTGATTGTCGTGCCGCACGGGCGAGGTCTTGCCGTGCATGGGGATGGCGTGGCGCGTCACGGTCATGCCGTGCATGTCGCCGATGCACTGGTGCCCCAGGCACACGCCCAGCACCGGCACGCGCCCGGCAAACCGCCGGATGATCTCGCTCGACACGCCCGCTTCCCGCGGCGTGCATGGCCCCGGCGAGATGATGACGTGCGTCGGCGCCAGCGCCTCGGCCTCATCGGCCGTCACCTTGTCGTTCCGCACCACCCGCAGGTCCAGCGAGGGGTCGATCTCCCCGAGCCGCTGCACGAGGTTGTATGTGAAGGAGTCGTAGTTGTCGATGAGGAGGATCACCCGGAAGGGTACCCAAAGCAGCAAAGCAGCAGATCAGCAAAGCAGTAGGTGAGAAAGGGAGGTCATCAGCTCGAAGGGCTGATCGTCAATATCAGGGGGTCGAACGAGTCTTCGAGTGCGACCCCCGGACGGCTCGTGATGTGCGGACCCCGAAGGGGTCATCGAGGTATCTGTGGCAGCCGAGGCCGACCCCCGTTGGGGTCGGAGTGCTTGCTGCATCCCATTCCGGTGGTGTCGCTTCGCTACACGCCCCGGCTATTGAGGTTCGGGCCTTCGGCCTGAAGAGCGCATTCGATATGAAAACACGGCTGGCGAAAGTCACGGCCCAACAGAGAGTCCCATGCACAATGTCAACGGCGCGGCGGTCTATGCGTGGTCGGAGCAGCCCGAGGACCGGCCCATGCCGCGGATCGACCGCAAGCGGATCATCGGCGAGCAGATGATGATCTCGCAGGTGCTGCTGCACAAGGGCTTCGCGGTGGCGACGCATAGCCACGCCAATGAGCAGATTGCGATGGTGCTCAGTGGGCGGATCCGCTTCGGCATCGGTGCCGCGGGGTCGCCGGAGTATTCCACCGTCGAGTTGGTGGGCGGCCAGGCCATTCACCTGCCATCGAATGTCCCGCATTCGGCCGAGGCGATCGAGGAGACACTCGTGCTGGACCTCTTCAGCCCAACGAGCGCAACAACAGGCATCGACCAGCCGCACAGCCGATAGG
>CAYMWG010000316.1:0-3481 GCA_964393765.1 uncultured Phycisphaeraceae bacterium | reverse complement strand
GGGCATTCTCAGCGCTGCGGTCGTGCTGCTCGTCGTCCTCATGGCCCTCGTGTTGACCCAGGCGATCTCCGGCCAGGACACGACGCTGAACACCTGGCAGGAGTTCAGGAGTTACTACACCTCCGATTCTGAGATGAAGATCGAGGTCCGCGACACGGCGATCCGCGGCGTGACGCTCCGTGCCCCCGGGCAGGAGGGCAAGGCCGTCGGCGTCGTCTTCAAGATCAGTCCGTCGGACAAGGAGTTCTATCTCAAGGAAGTCAACGAACTGACGGGGGGGCAGTTTAAGCAGGTCCCCACGAGCATCTGGCAGAACCTGCTGATCTCCCTGCTCCCGTTCGTCATCATCATCGGTCTCATCTGGTTCTTCATCTCTCGCGTGCTCCGCTCGGCCGGGGGCGGCGGGCCCGGCGGGATGCTCGGCAACTTCGGCAAGTCGCGCCACCGGATGTTCACCAAGGAGAACACGGGCGTGACGTTCGCCGATGTCGCCGGCATCGACGAGGCCAAGGACGAGGTGACGGAAATCATCGAGTTCCTCAAGAATCCCAAGCGCTTCATGAAACTCGGCGGGCGCATCCCTCGCGGCGTGCTGCTCATCGGCGAGCCGGGCTGCGGCAAGACGCTCCTGGCCAAGGCAATCGCCGGCGAGGCGGATGTTCCGTTTTTCTCGATCTCGGGGTCCGACTTTGTCGAGATGTTCGTCGGCGTGGGCGCCTCGCGCGTGCGGGACCTCTTCAAGCAGGCCAAGGAGTCCGCCCCGTGCATCATCTTCCTTGATGAGATCGACGCGGTCGGCCGGCGCCGGGGCGGGGGCTTCACCACCGGCGGGCACGACGAACGCGAACAGACCCTCAACGCGATCCTGGTCGAGATGGACGGATTCGGCTCGGCGGACGGAGTGATTGTCATCGCGGCGACCAACCGCGCGGATGTGCTCGACCCCGCGCTCACGCGCCCCGGCCGGTTCGACCGGCAGATTGTCGTCCCACGCCCGGATGTCATCGGCCGGATCGAGATCCTGCGCGTCCACGCCAAGAAGGTCAAACTGAGCTCGGATGTGGACATGGAGAAGATCGCGCGGGCGACGCCGATGTTCAGCGGCGCGGACCTTGCCGCGCTCATCAACGAGGCGGCGATCGCCGCGACGCTGCACAACAAGGACTCTGTCGAGCAGGAGGACCTGGAGGAGGCGCGCGACAAGGTGAAGTTCGGGCGCGCCCGCAAGTCGGCGCATCGCGAGAAGGATGACAACCGGCTCACCGCCTATCACGAGGCCGGGCACGCCGTCCTGCAGGCCATTTTGCCCGATGCCGACCCGCTGCACAAGGTGACGATCATCCCGCGCGGAAACGCCGGCGGCGCGACCTTCAGCCTGCCCGAGAAGGATCGGATGGGCTACGGAGTCAAGTGGCTCAAGGGAACGATGCGGGTGCTCTGCGGCGGGCGCATCGCCGAGGAGAAGGCGATCGGTGACGCCTCGACGGGCGCGTCCATGGATATCGCGCAGGTCACGAATCTCGCGCGATTGATGGTGCTGGAGTGGGGCATGAGCCCGCGACTTGGCTTTGTCCGCTATGCGCCCTCCGACACGCGCGAGATGTTCGTCCCCGAAAAGGACTACTCCGATGAGACGGCGCGGATCATCGATGAGGAGGTCCGCCGGTTCGTGGATGAGGCCTTCCAGGAGGCGCAGCGCCTGCTCGAGGGCAACTGGGAAAAGGTCGTCGCCGTGGCCGAGGCGCTGCTCAAGCACGAGACGCTCTCGGCCGACGAGGTCCGCAAACTGCTCCGCGGCGAGGCCATCGGCAAGCCCACGGTGGGCGACCTGCTCGCCGCCGAGGCAAGGCGCGCTGCACAGGCCGCAGCGCCCCGGCAGGCTGCGGAAGCGCCGCCCGAACTCCCGCCCAATGTCATGCCGCGACCGGCGTGACGGTCAGTCCTGCCACGCCTTCGTGACCACTCCGTCCCTGAACTGCACGAACGTCGCGCCCTCCGTCTCGCGCCGGCTCGAGCCGCCGAACACCAGGAAGACGCTGCTGTTGCTCGAGCGGTCGCGCTTGTACACCCACTTCCAGAGCGATGAGCCGTCATCGAGGCACGACTTGCTGCTCGGCTCGCCCAGCGCGCCCAGCACCCATTTGTCTGTCGTCCTGCCCGGCTCGATCTCCGCGAAGGTGGATTGCCCGACGAACTGGCCCGACATCGTCTCATGTGATGAGCCGCTGATCAGGCATCCGCTCAGCAGAACTGCGGAGGAGACGAACATGCCGGTAACGATGACGCGATTCCACAACTTCATGGGAACTCCTTTGATCAACGAGCGATCAACCGCCAACACTCTACCGGGAACGCTGTTCGACCGCCGCGGCCTGACCGAGGAGCACCCGCAACCGTTCGCGACGATACCCCTCGTCGGTCATCATTCCGCTCGATCTTGCATCATCCGTAGGTCGTGTTGCTCGAACAACTTGTGAACTTTCGCGGACCCGTGAGTCCGCTCCCCTCACCCGCTCCGTGTTCACCATCCCCGATGCCCGATTGTCCCAACGCATCGCCTCGGATGCTTCAACCACCGGGCGTTCGGTGGGTGCCTCTGCCGGGAGCGCGCCAATGTAATAGATCGTGCCCGCAGGCACGGTGGCAACCTGCCCCTTCTTGGTGTTGACGTACACGGAACGCGGGAATACCGCCGTGAGACCGCCGCTGATCCGCGCGAGCCGATCCGGCCCGCCCCTCCCTCCCCCGGGAAGACGGAACACGTCCTCAAAGCCGAGCGGCTGCCGAAGGTCGGTGGGCTGCAGGAAGAGACTCGTCCGCAGAGGGCCGGTGTCCTGGCGGGATTCATCCAGGCGCTGGAGGGTGCGCGGATCGATCGGGCGCGCTGTGCCGCCGGGCTGGATGGGGATGACGGTCGCGCCCATTGCGCACGCCGCGAGCAGGGAGTTGATCCACACATTCAACATCACTCGTCTCTCATCGGATCGGTCCGGCCCAAAGCCCGCGTCAACCCGTCTCAGCGTAGGAGGATCGTCACCGTGATCGTGACCCCGGCATCCGGGTTGCCCGCGGGCAACTTGCTCAGGGCTTCGCCGCGAGCGGTCCAGCGGTAGACGGCGTTGAGCACCGGCGAATCGACCTCCGACAGGCCGGTCGGGTCGACAAACTTCGCCGTGCTCACGCGCCCGTCGCGACCAAATGTCACCTTCAGGCGAGGATTGATCGGCGGATACACAGTCATGCGGGTGACGCGCGAAAACTCCGGCCGGCGCGTGACGATCTCAAGCCCCTTGGCCGCGGCGGGCCTTCCGAGCCGCACCTCGATAGCCTCGTCAAGGCTCGCTGCGTCCGCTTCGCGGTCGCTCTGCTCACCGGGCACGCTGCCCGGAGTGTTTGTGCTTGGCGCGACTGCGGCGGAAGCGGGGGTCAGGTTGTTCGCTGGGGGCGTGGGCAGTTGCGCAGCGGCCGCAGGGGCCGTAGG
>CAYMWG010000315.1:0-3586 GCA_964393765.1 uncultured Phycisphaeraceae bacterium | reverse complement strand
AACCCAAGCCTCCTGTCCGAGGGAGAGCGCAGCCAGGGCGTCTCCGCCGCGGCGGGCGGGCGCATGAGCGACACAACCGGCGATGGGCGGGCGGAGTTTGTCGCGCCGGACTATTCCAGCGGCGGGCTGGTGGTGATCTCGCCCGATGGCGCGACCGTTGAGAAGGTCCGACTGCGCGGTGCGCCGCGCGGGTTCATCGGTTACGCATCGCCCGCGCAGATCGCCGGTCCTCGCGGGTGGCTCGTCGCCACGACCGAGGGTTACAGCGAATCGCCGGTGGCCGTCGTCCGCTACCACGACGCAGAAGGCGATCTTGGATGGTCGTTCACTGTGCCCACACCGGCGGGCGCGGCAGCGCAGGTGCCGTTTGTCGAGGCTGCGGACCTCGATGGCGACTCGCGCATCGAGGTCGTGGTGCTCGCGGCGATCTTCCCGCGGGACGGCGCGGCGAACCCGGGCGCGGGCAAGGCCTGGATGTTCGTCCTGGACAGCGCGGGCCGCACGCTCTCGGCCCGGCAGGTTGGCAGCATCGCCACAGGCGCGTTCCTCACCACGCCGGGGTCGCAGGGGCTGCGCACGATCGTCGTCACGGCGGACAACGCGGTGAAGCGGTTCACGTTCGACAACCGGAAGCGGTGAGGAACGTTCGGATCGACTCACATCGCGCAGATGGGGTTCGGGTCAGGACGCGACCGCCGGTGACGGGGCGATGACGGGTCGGCGCGCGAGGTAGAGCATCGAAACTCCCGCGCCCAGAAGCAGCGAGAAGAGTTCCGCCGCCGTCACCATCATCACGATCAGACTGAAGGCGTCAAAGTCGATGCCCACGAGCAACTTGCCGACGATGCCCGCGGTGCCGGCCTCGCGGACGCCCAGTTGGCCCGTCGGCGACACCGAGCCGATGAGGTAGTAGGTGCTGCCCGCGAGGATCGACTGGTCCCATGTCAGCGTGCGCCCGATGATGGTGGCGGAGATGAGGAACCGGAGCGACTGCGTGGCCAGGTCGCCGACCCGCCACATGACGGCCTGCGCTACCGCAGCGGGCGAGCCGAGCATGCGCGTCCCCTCGCGGATGCGATCGAGCATCACGTCGCCCCACTCCGCACGAAATCGGCGGGGCTTGGGCATCGCGAGCCACATGCGTTGAACGAACTCCCAGCCACGCCCCGTCCCCGCCAGCCTGGCCGCGAGCACCACCAGCGTGCAGAGTACCAGAGTGCCTCCGGCGGCGGCGAGCCACCATGCCCCGTCCACGCGCCCTCGCCACAGACCCGCGAGCATGACCGGTCCGAGCACGCAGAGCATCAGCACCGCCATGGCGCCCATCCACGCGCCGATCGTGAGGAGCGGCAGGCCGTTGCGCCGGTGATGCGTCAGCACGCGAAAGACGAGGCCCAGTTTAAAGGGCATGTAGTTGCCCAGCGAGGCAACGAAGTTCACGCACACGACATCGAGGATCGGGAGTCTGCGCACGGGCGAGACGGCCGAGCGGAAGACCATCGCGCTGCACACCGCGTTGAGCAGCGAGACCCCCACCAGGCCCGCCGCCTGCCACCACGGCGCACGCCAGAGCAGCGCCAGTTGATCGCGGTTGGACGCGGACAGCGCCCGGGCGCCACACCACCACAGCAGCGCGAGGCCCAGCGCACAGCCCAGCACGTTGAGGGCGATGGCGACGCGGGACCTTCTCCTGCGTGCCTCGCTCCCCGCGGGCGCAAGCGGGTCCAGGTCCTTGCCTGTGTTGATCGCGGACTGAGACTTGCGGCCCGATTCGCCTTCCGCGCTGCCGCTCATCTTGCCCCTTCCCCGGTTGGCTCGGTCGCCCCCAACAGTTGCACGAGCACGAGACCGTCGCGTCCCGTCCACTCCCCGCCTGGGGCTGGATTGTTGACCTCGTCCCCGCCGCTGTGAAATGTCCACGCTCGAACCACCCGCAGGCGCGAAGCGGGGTCTGTAAGCCACCGTTCCACCCGCGTCGTGGTCACATCCGGGTCGAAGTTGTGGTCCTTGTCGATCAAGCGCTTCAACTCGCTGTGGTTCACGAGAACGAAGCCGATGCCGCGGGCGCGGAGAAAGTCGGTCCACGCGCCCGGACCATCCGCGGAGCCGTGTTCCTTGGAATCCGCGCGGATCGCATTGCCGAAGATGGATCGATCCCAGGTCGTGTGGTAGACCACGCTCGGACTCCGCCCGCCCGATGCGCCCAGGTAGTACAGCGGGGCCGCGTCGCCGAGCAGATAGACCGCGCTGGGCTCGCCCGGCGGCAGGTCCTTCTCCAGCCCGAGCAGCGCAGCGCGCGCGTCCCCGCCCAGCACCGCCGGCTGCACCGCGAGGTTCATGAGTTCAAAGGGCGGGGCCGATCCGCGGAGCAGCACCGCTCTCTCACCTGGCGGCAGATCGCGGTACACGCTCTGCACGCGGGTCATCCCCGTGAACTCGCCCACACCGCCGATGAGCACGGCGTTGGGCGCGCCGCCGTTCTGGGTTGCAAATCCGAGCAGTGAGAGCAGACCCGGCGTCAGGCCGAGCGCCGCGATGAGCGCCCAGATTGCGACTCGACGGACCAGCGTGTGCGGTCGCGGACGAGGATCGCGATCTTCAGTAGTTCCGGTACCACCCATTCCTCCGGCCGCCGCGCCGATGAGCAGCGTCATAGGCACGATGAGCGGGAGCAGAAAACGAGACTGTAGGTGCGTGAGAAACAGCCACGCCGCCAAGCCGCAGACAATCCCCGCGATGAGCAGCAGGGCGATGCGCCGGGAGCGTGCGCGGACGAGCGCGAGCGTCGCCGCCCCGAGCGCGACCCAAGGCGTGACTCCCCACTGCGGGTGCAGCCAGCCCCGCGCTGAGATAAGCAGGGAGAGTCGGTCAACAAGTGATCCGCTATAGGTGTGCGCCCGTGCGTACCGGGCCGTCTGCTCCGCGGTCCAGTGCCCCATGCCCAGAAGTCCAGCGCCAAAGGGGAAGACCGGATTGCCCGCCGCGATCGCGTTGCGCACCAGCCACGGCGTGATCGCCAGAAGCCCGCCGACCGTCCCGGCAAGGACAGCGGTAGCCCATATTCGCCGGGGGAACATGCCCAGCATCATGATTCCGGTCGCGGGTCCGATGAGCAGGAGTGCGGTGGGCTTGCACGAGGTCGCGATGCCGACAAAGAAACCGATTCCCACCGCGCGAAACAGGCTTCCGGCTCCGCGCGAGCCGTCGGCGGCCGCGGGGGGGGGGCGGTCCACGCACAGCAGCATCGCGCCCGCGGTGCAGACCAGCACACCCATCTCGTTGTACGCCAGCGATGCGCAGACAAGGGTCCAGCCCGTCCCCAGCAAGACCAGTCCGGCGACCCAGCCGGCGACGCTCGCGCTGCCGTCCGGTGCGCCGGCTTTCCGTGCCACCACCCATACCCCTCTTCCGGTCAACGCGGCCGCGACGAGGCCGAGCAGCGCGTGCAGCGACTGGCACGAATACACCCACGCACCATCGGCGCTGATCATCAGCCCGATGGACCCGCTGCCGCTCCCCGTCGTGCCCCCCCCGCCGCGCCGATGAGCAGCGTCATAGGCACGATGAGCGGGAGCAGAAAACGAGA
>CAYMWG010000314.1:0-3593 GCA_964393765.1 uncultured Phycisphaeraceae bacterium | reverse complement strand
CTCCTCCCCCGCCAGGGGGAGGTGCCTCGCGCAGCGAGGCGGTGGGGGCTCCCCGTCTTTCTACTTCCCCCTCCTCCGATCTCCCACTTCCCACTTCCCTCCTCCAGTCCGCATTCCGAAATCCGCAATCCCCAATCTGCGGCGGTGGCCCCGCCCTGCCGGGCGGACTTTGACGGCAACGACCTGGTGCAGGTGCCCGACATCTTCGCGTTCCTTGCCCGCTGGCTCGCGGGGTGCCCATAGCCGAAAGCCGCGGCGCTGTGCCGGACCCTTCCTGACGGTGGGGCTACTCACCTGAGGTTCACCGGAGGTAGAAGGACCTATATTCCGGGCGATGCCTTGCGTCCGGCGTCGGCGCGAGTAACTTTATGTGACCTATTGCTCACGCGGAGTCAGGGTGTCGTTCGCGCCAACGGTGTTCGCCTTACGAGGAGTCTCAGATCATGACCCAGTTTGCTCCGCAGACACGTTCTGCATGGATGATCGGTATCGGCGCGGCGTGCTTTATGGCGACGTGCGCCATTGCCCAGCCCGCGAACAATGGGTGCGCGAATGCGATAGCGATCGGCAACGGCACGGTCGCGGGCACGACGCTCGCTGCGACACTCGACGGCTCGGCGGGGTGCGGCTCTTCGTCGAACACACCGGATGTGTGGTACCGCTACACCGCGACCGCGACCACGGTCATCACCGTGACCACCTGCAACCCCGGCACCACATACGATTCGGTGCTGTCGGTTCACACGACAGCGTGCCCCGGCACGACGGAGACGCAGATCGCCTGTAACGACGACTCGTGCGGCCTCAGTTCATCCCTGACGTTCCCCGCCATCAACGGCACGCAGTACCTCATCCGCGTTTCGGGATTCAGCGGCCAGACGGGCCCGTTCGAGATGTCTGTCGGCCCGGGCGGCGGCGGCCAGCCCCCGGCCAATGATGCGTGCGTCAGCGCCACGGCCGTCGGCAACGGCACGTTCAGCGGTACGACGAACAACGGCGCTGCCGATGGACAGACTTCGTGCGTCGGCTCGGCCACGCCGGACGTGTACTACCTGTACACCGCGCCCGCGACCGGGACGGCCGTCGCCAGCACATGCACCGCGGCATCCTTTGACACGGTGATCTCGGTGCATTCCGCTTGCCCCGCGACGGCCGCCAACCAGATCGCGTGCAACGACAACTTCTGTGCGGCCCGCGCTCAGGTCTCCTTCGCGGCGACGCTGGGCCAGCAGTATGTGGTGCGCGTCGCGGGCGCTGCCGCGAGCGGCACCTTCACGCTCAGTCTGGGCGATCCGCCCCCGCCCGGCCCCAACGGCCCGGACGTGACGCACCAGCAGATCAACGGGATCGCGAACTTCGGCGTGGTCGGCGGCATCCGCGGCTACGCGCTTGGCTCGCACACCTGCAACATCGGCGACGCGAATCTGATCTGGGCGAACGCCGGCACGCCCGCGCTGGGGATGAACGCCTTCCGCCTGCACAACGGGCGGTTGCTGCAGATCGGGCTGGGCTTCTGCAAGACCGCGTGCTGTGCCGCGGCGGGCAGCGGGTGCGGAACCTGCAACGGCGCGGGTGGCAACGTGCTGGGTGCCGGCTGCCTTGACGTATACGGCGCGAGTTACAACGGGAGCCAGGGTCACCTTGCGCCGCGCTCGGTCATCAACGGCTTCAGCGGGGTGATCAGCGCGTACCCGCAGACGTCGGGCGATGCGATCTTCCGCCGCCTGCAGGTTCCGCAGACCGCCATGAACACCACCACGTTCCCGGGCGCCCGGTTCTTTGTCGAGGGTGCCTACCAGGCGACAGATGACGCGGGTTCTGGCAACGCGATGAACAACAACTCCTACATGCCGGTCACGATCAATCAGAGCACGTTCGATATGGCGGGCTCCGGCGGGACCAACATGGGCATCCCGGCGATCCGCGCTTGGCGCGACCAGGGTCTCGCGCCCAACACCCCCGACCCATCGGTTGCGGTCTTTAGCGTGGACGTTCCACAAGAGGGTCGTTTCTGGATCGCCACCAAGGTCACCGACCTGAACAACGGTCGCTTCCTGTACGACTACGCGGTCATGAACCTCAACTCGGATCGCTCGGGTGCCTCGCTCTCGATCCCGCGCGGGGCGGGCATCGACGTGACGGGCGTGGGCTTCAACGATGTCAACTACCACTCCGGCGAGCCCTACGCGAACACCGACTGGACGGGCGCGGCGGGTGCTTCGGCGGTCCTGTGGACGAGCCCGCAGACCTTTGCTCAGAACCCCAACACCAACGCGCTCCGCTGGGGCACGATGTACAACTTCTGGTTCGAGGCCGATAGCGCCCCGACGACCGGCACGGCGACCCTCGGCCTCTTCAAGCCGGGCACC
This sequence comes from uncultured Phycisphaeraceae bacterium, assembly GCA_964393765.1. Lineage (GTDB taxonomy): Bacteria > Planctomycetota > Phycisphaerae > Phycisphaerales > UBA1924 > JAHBXL01. The sequence goes on along the minus strand of CAYMWG010000314.1, from coordinate 1,224 downwards.
CCCACCGAGATCACCTTCGACGTGCCGGTGCCCACCGGCGACCCGGTGAACTGCCCGTCGGACTTCGATGACGACGGCATACACGAGGTGTCGGACATCTTTGCGTTCCTCGCGGCATGGTTCGCGGTGGACCCGAGTGCCGAGTTTGACGGTGTGCCGGGGATCGAGGTCTCGGATATCTTCGCGTTCCTCGGTCTGTGGTTTGGCGGCTGCTGAGCCGCGCACACACTCCAGAAAACTTGGTCAATCACGCGGGCGCGGCCATACAGGTCGCGCCCGCTTTCGTTCCCGGGCCGGGCACCGTCGCGCTTTCGCTTGGTCACCGTGAGTCTTCACTGTTGGACCGTCAACGCTCTGACGCCTCCTCGACCAACTCTCCGTTGATGGCCGTGGCGGCGGTCGCGCCCTGCGCCGCCGCCACGATCACGAACTGGACTTCTTTCTCGGCATCGCCCGCGAGGAACAGGCCCGCCACGCACGTCCCCTGGCGCTTGTCGGTCTTCACCCCGCCGTTCTTCTTGAACTCGCAGCCGAGCCGTCGCGGCAGGTCGCTCCGCTGGAACTGCCCGGTGTTGAAGAACAGCGCCCGGCGCGGGAGGGGTGGCCCGCTCTCAAAGTGAACAAGTCGCAGACTGCCGGCGCGCCCCTCCAGCCGCACCACGCGCTCGGTGCGCAGTGCGATGCCCAGGTCGCGTGCGCGCGAGCGATCCGCCGCGCTGAGCCGTCCGCCGTTGGTGCACGCGACCACGTCGTCGCTCCAGACTCGCAAAAGTTGGGCAAGGCCGATCGCCTTGCGCCCGGAGCCGTACGCGGCGAGCGGCTCGCCAGCGTGCTCCCACCCGTCGCAGTAGGGGCAGTGATGCACGCTGACGCCGTAAAAGTCCGTGACGCCCTCGATCGCCGGGAGAACATCCTGCACGCCGGTTGCAAGCAGGAGTTTTCTGGCGACGAGCGCACGTCCCCTGGCCGGTGTGACAGTGAAGCACCCGTCGGCCCGGCGCGCGGCATCGCGCACGGTCCCCGCGAGAAACTTCACGCCGTAGCGTGCGAGTTCGACGCGGGCGAGCGCGAGGAATCGGGAGGGCCTGGTCCCGTCGCGCGTGAGGTAGCCGTTGAGGGAGCGCGAGGCCCGGTTGCGGCCCTTGCCCTCGTCGATGAGCAGCACGCTGCGCCGGCACCTGGCCAGCACGAGCGCGGCCGACTTGCCCGCGGGTCCGCCCCCGA
>CAYMWG010000313.1:0-3595 GCA_964393765.1 uncultured Phycisphaeraceae bacterium | reverse complement strand
GCCTCGGGCGGTGGGGCGGGGTCGGCCGTGCCGGTCGCGGGGACGGTGGCCGGCGTGATCGTCGGCGGGATCGCCGGAACGCTGGTCTACCTCGCGGCGGATTCGTACTTTGAGAGCAAGGCGAAGGCGAAACTGACGGATGTGGTGAACGCGATGCACGCCCAGACCCGGTCGAGGCTCGATACGCTGTTCCGGAGTTATGCGGATGAGTTGGACAAGCAGCGGATGGCGCTGCTGGACAAACTGCTGGTGGAGGGGCAACTTCACTGAAATGGCAAACCAGCAGATCAGCAATGCAGCAAATGAAGAGGGTAACGATGCGACTGCATGTGATGATGTGGTTGGTGGTGGGCGCGGTGATGTGCGCGGTGTCCCCGCTCACGATCGCGCAGGTGGTGCCGATCGCCAAGGAGGCGGCGGAAGAGTTGGTGGAGTGGATGCTCAAGCAGGGTGGCGCGCACGCGGATGATGTCGCGAAGTTGGGCGGGCAGACCGCCGCGCGGGAAGCGGTCGAGGACCTGGCAAAGGTCGCGGGGCGCGAGACGGTCGAGCAGATGGTGCGAAAGGGCGGGCCGGGTGCGATCGCCGCAGCGAGATCTCTGGATGATCTCGCGGCGGATGGTGTGCGGTTGATCGCGGGGCACGGGCCGCGCGGGACACTGGTGGTGGAGCAGGGGGGCAAGGCATCGGTCGCGCTGTTCAAGCAGTATGGGGACGACGCGGTGCGGATCCTCGCGGACCAGGGGGCGGAGGCGGGGGCGAAGATGCTCGGGTTCGCGGGACAGTCGCTGGCGAGGTACGGCAAGACGCTCGGGCCCGAAGCGCAGGCGCACCTGCGCCAGTTCATCCCGGTGCTGCAAACAGCCGAGGCTCCGGTGCGCAGCGCGTTCCTGGAGAAGTTGGCGCAGGGGGGCGATGACTTTCTGATGTGGGTGTCGCGCCGGTGGAAGCCCCTCGCGGTCGCGGGCGGGCTGACGGTCGCGGCGATCACGGCGTACAAGGTGGGCGACGGTGTGGCCGAGGGCGTGCGGGGTGTCGTGGATGCACTGCCAAACCCGGGGCGCGACCCAGTGGGGTGGTTCGTATGGTGGTTGCCGGTGCTGGCGCTGGTGGCGCTGGTTGTGGGCGGGTGGGTGCTGAAAGGGAGAAGGCATCAGGCAAGAGGCATGAGGCATTAGAAAGAGGGAGCGAGGAGCGCGAGCCACTCGGCGTTCCCGGTCTTGTTGCCCTTGGATGCCCCGCCGCGGATCGGGGAGCGTGTGCAGTTGAGGACGGTTGCGCCGAGCGAGGGCATGTGCGAGAGGACGCGTTCGACGATCTTCTGCGCGGCGTCATCGGGGAGGATGGTCTCGCGGGGCCGGGGGGGGCCGGGGGAGGGCGTCTGCTCGTAGTGCGGCTTGATGAGGGAGAGAATGCGGGAGGTGGGCAGGGGTTTGAGCCACTTCAGCGCGGCGGGGATGCAGAGGCGCTGCGGGGTCCAGCCCATGTCGATGACGACCAGGTCTACACGCGCTGGGGGGAGAACATGCAGAGCATTGGCCCGTTCCATGACGACGATGCGCGGATCGGTGCGGAGTTTCCACGCCAGCGCGCCGTAGCCGGTATCGACGGCGTAGACCTTGGAAGCGCCGGCCCGCAGCAGGCAGTCGGCAAAGCCGCCGACGTTGCAGCCCAAGTCGGCGCACGTCAGGCCGCGAGGATCGAATGCAAAGGCATCGAGGGCGTGCCGGAGTTTCAGGCCGCCGCGGGAGGCGAATGGATGAGCGGGGTCTGGCGAGGCGGAACTCAACTTCGCTCAGCCCTGGGCCGGTGGCACACCGATCACGGCTATGCCGCGTTGATCGGCGAGATCGAGGAGGGCGACCTTGTCGACCATGATGACATCGCCGGCGGCGAGGGCGAGGCAGCGCCCGCCCTGCTTGTGCATGTGCTCGATGGTGCGGACGCCCACGGTGGGGACATCGCTGCGGCGGTCGTGCCCGGCGCGTGCGCCCTTGCAGAGTGTCCACCCGCCCGCGCGGCAGAGCCCGCCGACACGCTCGATCATCCGGTCGGTTCCCTCCACCGCCTCGACGGCGATCACATCGCGGTCGCGCACGGCGATCGACTGCCCGATGTCGAGGCGGAGCGTCTGGGACAGGAGCGGCCAGGCGAAGGCGATATCGGCCCTTTGGTCGATGGTCGGCTGGCGGCGTGTCATCACGCCCGCCTCGGCGAGCGAGTCGGTGATGGGGGCGGTCGAGTCGAGCAGCGAAACCCCGTTTCTGCCCAGTTCGTCGGCGATCGCGGCCAGAACCTTGTGAGAACGGCGGTCGTGGCGGAGGTGCTTGTACCAGGCCCGCACTGTGCGCCAGTCGGGCACGAGTTGCATGATACCCCAGGGGTCATGCATCAAGTTCTTCTCAACGCGGCCGACCATGATGGCGTGGCGGACTCCGGTTCGGCGGAGGAGACGGCCCCAGGTTCCAACCCTCAACAGGCCGACGCGGCGGAAGGATGTGCAGAGAGACGGGAGGTGATCGTCAAAGTTGTTGCCCAGGCCAAGCGCGTGGACGGGGTGGCCCATCGCCCGCAATCCTTGGGCTATAAGGAGAGGCAGTCGGCCACCTCCCGCGATCAACCCGATGGGGGTTGGCGGTGCCGGGGGGTCTGGCAAGATCGCGAGCGTGCCGGCCATTCAGGACACAAGTCATTGCCATCAATGGACTTGCAGAGTCTCCGTGCCCCCGGACCCACATTCGTGTGGGATTGGTGAAGCAGTGAGGATATCGGCCCGGACCCCCGGTTGCCAGTGAGCGGAATGTTTTCCGACTTGTGGACGTGCCGCGGGCTTTCGTGCTTAGCCGATGATCGGGATGAATGGGCCGACCAGGCGACAGCATTGAAATCGGCGGGAAACGGGGCAGCACTCCCCCGGCAACGGTCGGCTCGCCGCGTCCGTTTCTGGGTTTGCACTTCACCTGCTCGGGCACCTACGCGCGGGCCAGCAAGACCGCGGACGGGCGGGAGTATCTGGGGCGCTGCCCCAAGTGCGGATCGTGCGTGCGATTCGGCATCGGCAATGGCGGGACATCGCAGCGGTTCTTCGAGGTTTCATGCCGCGGCTGAATACACTGCGGCATGAGCCGACTCGTCAACAACTATGCGCTGGGCTCGCCGACTCGGCAGTGCGCCGCGACAGGGCGCGGCCTGGTCACGGGCGAGCCGTTCCTGGGGGCTCTCTGTCAGGATGTTCAGACCGAAGAGTTCAGCCGTCTGGACTTTGATGTAACGGCGTGGAACTCGGGGGCGCGGCCCGCAGCGCCGCTCGAAGTGATCGGGACGTGGCGGGGGGTGGTCCCCGACCCCAACGAGAAGCGCAAGTTGCTGCTCGATGAGGGCTCGCTGCTGGATCTCTTTGAGCAGACGGGCGAGGCGAGCGCGGGGGTGGGCGCGAACGCGGCGTCAGTGCGGCGGCGGGAAATCTTCCGGTTTGTGCTCGCCCTGATCTTGATCCGCCGCCGGATGCTCGTGTGTGAGAAGAGCAGTTGGGGCGGCGAGGGGTCGCGCGGCGCGATGCTGGTGCGGCCCAAGGGTGTGCCCAAGCCGCCGGAGG
>CAYMWG010000312.1:0-3596 GCA_964393765.1 uncultured Phycisphaeraceae bacterium | reverse complement strand
ACCGTGCCCTGGTCGGGTGTGTCGAGCGCGCCGAGCAGATGCAGGAGCGTGCTCTTGCCCGAGCCTGATGCGCCCATGATCGCGTAGAAGCCGGGATCGGTGATCTGAAGATCGACGCCGCGGAGCGCCTGAACCTGCGTGCCGCCGAGTTCGTAGGCCTTGTGGACGCCGATGCACCGAACGGTGTTGGCGGTGTCGGCGGCGCGTCCGTTGCGCGTCCCGTTCAGGCCCAACGCATTCGACTTGGCTCCAGATGGAGAGTGTTGCGTCACGGGTATTGCTTGGCGTAGGCCGCGGCGTCCAGGAGGCTGCTCAGGCCGGACTTGTCGGAGACTTTGATCTTGACGAGCCAGCCCTTGCCGTAAGGGTCGGAGTTCAGGAGCGAGGGGTCATCGACGACGGCCTTGTTGACCTCGATGATCTCGCCGCCCGCGGCGGAATAGATGTCGCTGGTGGTCTTGACGCTTTCCACCTCGCCCACGGCCCCGCCCGGGGCGACCTTGGTGCCCTTGGGCTTGAGTTCGGCGAAGGTGACGTCGGTGAGTTGATCCACGGCAAACTGGGTGAGGCCGAGCGTGACCGTGTCGCCCTCGACCTTGTGCCACTCGTGGCTCTCGGAATACACGCGATCGGCTGGTACTGCGGCCATCGGAAGCGGTCCTCAATGAGGCGTTTGATGTTCGTCCGGGCGAGAGAGTGGGATTGTAGGGTGCCACCACAATGCCCGCGCAAAGTGCCGGCCCACCCAAGACAGGAGTATGCTCCGGTCATGCTTGCGCCGATGCTGCTGGTCTCTGTCGGGAACACGCGGACAAGGTTCGCTCGTGTCGAGGAGGGCAAACTGCAGCCATCGCTCGTGGTGGACAACAGCGACCGAACGGGCGCGACCGCCGCGGTAATCGACGGCGCAGCGACGAGCGCGGGTCCGCTACCCGTCCTCATGGCCAGTGTGAACACGGCCGAGGCGGACCGGCTGGAGAAGGCGCTCGAGGCAGCGGGGAGCCAGGTCACACGCTTCATCCGCGATGTGCCGATCCCCGTGCGCAACACGCTCGAGGACGATTCGACGGTCGGTCAGGATCGGCTGCTCGATGCGCTGGGGGCCTACAGCCAGGCCAGGCAGGCGTGCGTGGTGATCGACGCGGGCACGGCGGTGACGGTGGACTTTGTCGATGGCGAGGGGACGTTCCAGGGCGGGGCGATTGCGCCCGGAACGGCGATGATGCTCCGCGCGCTGCGCGAGCACACGGCCGCGCTGCCGGAGGTGCGGCTGACGCACGAGACGCTGCCGGGGGCGGAGTCGCCCTTTGGCAAAGGCACATCGCAGGCGATGGCGCTGGGAGTGGCGGGCGCGATCCGCGGGCTGGTGCATTACCTCATCGACAGGTACGCCGAGGCGTACGGGGCGTACCCGCGAGTGGTGGCGACGGGGGGCGATGCCGCGCTGCTCTTTGACGGCGATGACCTGATCGAGCACATCGTGCCGGACCTCACGCTGGTGGGCATGGTCGCCGCCGCGGAGGCGCTTGAAGCGCTCAGCGACGGCGATGATGACGAAGACGATCGGCCATGAGCAGCTCGCCGGAGGGGCTTGCATGGTCGCTCTGCACCTCGTGGCCGGCGCGCGGCGCGATCGCAGTGATGCAGGTGCGAGGCGAAGGGCCGGGCATTGACAAACTGGTTGCGGGTCTGGGCGCGGGCGCGGTGGGGATCGGGCGGGTCGCGGTGCGCCACGTCGCGGGGATCGACAAGTGCGTGCTGGCGCGGTTCGACGAGCGGACACTGCTCATCTTCCCGCACGCGGGGAAGCGGATCATCGAGCGGCTTGGCGATGCGCTGGCAGCGCTTGGCGTTGCGCGCAAGGAGCCGGTGGGCGTAGGCAACGCGCGGGAAGCGTTTCCCGAAGCACGGAGCGAGGTGGAGGCAAGGATGCTGGCTGCGCTCGCGACAGCCGCGAGTCCGCTGGCGATCGACCTGCTGCTCGACCAGCCGCGGCGATGGAACGAGGTGGAGTCACTGGGCGCGGTCGACGGGGACACGGCGCGCGTGCTTGGCCGCCTTATTCATCCGCCGCTGGTCGCCGCGGTGGGGCCTCCCAACGTGGGCAAATCAAGTCTCCTCAACGCGCTCGCCGGACGCTCGATGAGCGTGGTCGCGGATAAGCCGGGGACAACGCGCGACCATGTGGGGGCGATGCTCGATCTCGGCGAGCTGGTGGTGCGATGGGTGGATTGCCCGGGGTTCGTGGCAGGGGAGGCTGATGACCTGCAACGGGAGGCACAGCGGATGGCGGTGGAAGTCGCCGGCGCGGCGGACCTGGTTGTGCAATGCGGGGACGGACAGTCGGGGTTTCTGGACGCGACTCTCTTTGCACCCGCGGCCAAGCAGGTGTGGGCCTCGCTGCGGTCCGACCTGTGCCACAGGCCGGAGTCCGGCCCGGTCGACGCCTTGGAATCGCCTCAACACCCACCGCCTGTTCGCGTGAGCGCCAGAACCGGCGAGGGGCTGGCGGAACTGGTCGAGACGATCCGGGAGGTACTCGTCCCCGCGGCGGCGCTCGCCGACCCGAGGGCATGGAGGTTCTGGGACCCTGGGCCGAAGTAACGCCCTCCCAAGCCGGAAGCGCATGATGCCGCGCTCGCCATGCGCTTCCAAAGGGTCGTTGCTTCAACAACGCCAGCGCCTACGGCGTAGACTTGGGATTCTGGAGTCTCACATGGAAGATCGGATCCAAGGCAATATCCGCGAGGGCGCAGGGCTAGATGAGAGCCGGCTCAACCAGGACTTCATCGAGTTCCTGCGGAAGTGGTCCACCCCCGCACTGGTGGTGATCGCGGCGATCGCGGGCGGCTACTTCCTTTACGGCAAGTACGAGCAGTCGCGCCACACCGCCATGGCCCGGGCATTCTCCGAGCTCGATGCGGCGGTCGTCTCTCGCAAGCCCGAGTCGTTGATCCGGGTGGCGGAAGAGCAGAGTGGCAAGGCGGCGGTGCCCCTGCTGGCCCGGCTGGCCGCGGCGGACCTGTATCTTGAAGCGTCCCGCACGGGCGTTCCGCCCGGTCTGTCGATCGACGCGCTGGGCGCGCTGCCGGAGGGGACCACGTTCCTGACGGATGAGCAGCGCAAAGAGCAACTCACCAAGGCCGAGGCGGAGTATGGCACGGTCCTGAGCCGCGCCGGGCGCGATGAGGGGATGTCCATCCACGCGGTGGGCTCGCTCTTCGGGCTTGCCAGCGTGTTCGAGTCTCGCGGCGAGATGGACAAGGCCCGCGAGCAGTACGCGAGACTCATCGAGATTGCCAACGCCGCCGGGTACACGCGCGAGGCGACCGCCGCGCAGAAGCGGATCGACACCCTCCCGACCCTCGTAACGATGCCCCGCATCATCCCGCAGAGCGAACTGTTCGTCGTCAAATCCGCTGTCACGCCCATGCAGGTGAAGACTTCGGACGGGTCGGTGGTGACGGTCGAGGCCGCGGGAACGGGTCTGGACCCGAACAAACAGCCCGAGGTGCCGCCAGCCCCCCCACAGGTGGACCCCGCGCTCACACCCTCGAATCGACCGCCCGCGTCTATCCCGCCGCCCGCGCCCACAC
>CAYMWG010000311.1:0-3630 GCA_964393765.1 uncultured Phycisphaeraceae bacterium | reverse complement strand
GTACGACCCCTACGGCCGCGGGCGGCACTAGTTCCCGGCCGACTACGAGGGTGACTGGGACGTGCATGTTTCGGATCTGTTTACGCACCTCTCGTCATGGTTCGCCGACCATCTCTCATCGGATTGGACGCGCGACAACGACTGCGACGTACCGCACATCTTCTCGTATCAGACGGACTGGTACGCGCACGACGGGGATGTGGCCGCGGCCGGCCAGATCAGCTGGCGATACATCCCCGGCACGAGCGCCGGGCCGGCGCGAGCAGCGATGGCGCTACCGGGGCGCGGGCGGCCCGGCAAGTATGGGCGATCAGGCAGGCGGTATCGCTCAGCGCCCCCGCAGAGGTTCCTCACCCTCGGGCGACACCAGAAAGAATCGCGCGATCGGAATCTCGGCGGTCTTGCCTTCGGATGTCTCCACCGAGTGTGAGCCTTCCATCGTCCCCCACGCCGTGGTGATCGGGCAGAAGCTCGAATACTCGAACGTCTGCCCGGGCGCGATGGTTGGCTGCTGACCCCCGCTCAAGGGCGCTACGGCAATGGCGCAACGGTCGCGAAGTGCGAGAGCGTCACTCGCAGCCTGCGAACCAGGCGGACAGGAACGCGAAGATGTCCGGCACCTCGCGCGTGCCATTGCCGTCGAAGTCCGCGCCGGGGCCGTCGGCGAACCACGCGCTCAGGAACGCGAAGATGTCCGCAACCTCGCGCACGCCGTTGCCGTCGAAGTCGGCAGCGCACGGTGGTTCGCCCTGGACGAACTCCATGTCGTCGACCCACACGATTCCGAGCGAGTCGCTGGTGGGTCCGAAGCGGGCGGCGAAGATGCTCGCGCGCGCGGGGTTCGTCGGGGGCTCGGGGAAGGGCTGGCCCGTGACCTGGTCGATGAAGTCCACCTGCTGATCTGTGACGAGGCTCATCTGCAACCACTGGTCGTTGGTGTGGATGCCCTTCCGGCCATCACCCAATGTCACGATCGTGCATCCAGGGTACGGAGCGAGTGTGGTGTCGGGGTCAACGTTCGACGCGTCATCCGCGATGCCCAGCCTGTCAAAGGTGTGGTAGTACGAGAAGTTCGAGCCCGAGCGAAGGAATCCTGCCTTGATCCCGAACCTTGAGCCCACCACCGGGTCGTTCGAGGGGATCATGAACCACAGAGAGATCGTGATCGGGGCACCGTTCACCACATCGAACGTGTATTGTGGCCAGTTGCGGGCGGGCGGGAAGACGCCGGGCACGAACTCCTCGGACTGGACGGCCTGATAGTTGCCGCTGGGGCTCCCTCCGGCTCCGGGGAGCAGCACGGAGGCGCTCCCGCTGTGAACCTGCGTGGCGGGCAAGCCGGTATCAGGCTGACCCTGGTCATCAAGACCAGTGAAGCGGCGTACCGTCTGGCCGGACTGGTTGTGTCGCCAACCCGAGGCAAAGGTCGGAAAGCCGGGGAACTGGATTTCAAAGCCGGGGTTGTACAACTCGGCAACCTGGGCACCAGCATGGGGCGCGAGGCAGCCAAGGAAGAGTGCGGCCATGATCGGCAACTTCAACTGGTTCATCGGGGTCTCCCCTGGGGCGGATGATCTGGGATGTCGGTTGGCAAACGCTCCAAAAATGGAACGTCTGTTCCGAAGAAGTAAGCGCTTACATTGTGACACCGATTGCCGTCCGACGCAAGCCCATTGGCTTCAAGGCGGCAAGTTTTTGATACATTTCCTGGGGTACTCGCCATCCCTCCTCGTCACACTTCTACTACCCCCTCGTCGGGGGAAATGGATAGGACACGATGGGCCAGTCATTTCAGGCCCTCGGTCGCCACGCTCTGCACGAATGTCCGCTGCGTGAGCATGAACAGCACCACCAGCGGCGAGATCATCAGGGCGCTCGCGGCCATCAGCAGGTTCCAGGGGGTATTCCCCGACTGCGACTGGTAGAGTTGCAGGCCCAGCGCCAGCGTGAACTGGTCCCGGTCGGTGAGGAAGATCAGCGGGCCGACGAAGTCGTTCCACACATAAATGAAGTGGAACAGCGCCACCACCGCGAGCGCCGGCTTGGCGAGCGGGACGATGATCCGCCAGAAGATGGACCAGTGCGAGCAGCCATCGAGGCGAGCGGCCTCGTCGAGTTGGGTGGGGATAGTCATAAAGAACTGACGCAGCAGGAAGATGTTGAACGCGCTGCCGAACCACGCCGGAACCCAGAGCGGCCTGAGGGTTCCTGTCCATCCGAGTTCGCGGAAGATGATGTACAGCGGGACCATGAGCACGGGGAAGGGGATCATCATCGTCAGGAGCACGAGGAAGAACACCGCCCCGCGCCCGCGCCACTGGACCCGCGACAGGCCGTAGGCCACCACCGCGCTGGAAAGCGTCATGCCGACAACGCCCAGCACGGCGACGATCAGCGTGTTGCGAAGGTACAGCGGGAACCGGATGGTCCGGTCGTTCCACACGGCCGAGTAGTTGTCGGCGGCGTGCGCAAAGACGCTGGACGCGGGCGATGGCAACAGGTGGATCTCGCCTGATGCCGCCTGCGCCTCGGGCTTGACCGAGGTGGAGAGCATCCACACCAGCGGCGCAAGGAACACCAGCGAGACGAGCAGCATCGCCGCGTGGACGTAAACGCCCGTGAGGCGTGTGCGGAGGGTGCGTTGCCGCGACAGGTTGCCCAAGGCCGATCAACTCCTTCACACGCGCGAGTAATGGACCAGCCGCTTGCCGGCGGCGAGCAGCACGGCCGTCAGCAGCAGCACGACCACCAGTTGCACCCACGCCATCGCGGAGGCGTACCCCATGTTCCCGTACACGAACGCGTTCTCGTAAAGGTACATCGTGTAGAAGTGCCCGGCGGGATTCTGACCATCGGGCCGTCTGAACATGACCGAGGGCACGGCGAACACCTGGACCGCCGCGATGGTCAGGGAGATCACATTGAACAGGATCGCCGGGGAGATCATCGGCAGGGTCACATGCAGGAACTGGCGGATCGCGCCCATGCCGTCGATCCGCGCGGCCTCGTAGAGTTGGCGCGGCACGTCCTGCATCGCCGCGACATAGATGACGACACTCTGGCCGACGCCCCACAGGCTCATGATGACCATGGACGGCATGACCCAGTTCCGGTCGACGATCCACGCGGGCCCGCGGATGCCCACCAGCGCCAGCACCTTGTTGATGAGGCCGTACTCGCCATTGAACAGCCACATCCAGACCATCGCGGAGGCGATAAGCGGCACAAGGGTGGGGATGAACACGCACGCGCGGTAGAGCGGTGCCATGCGCCCCACGCCCCCCTCCCCACGCCCTGAGAGCGCGCCGGCGAGCACCAGCGCAAAAAGCGTGAACAGCGGCACCGAGATCGCGGCGTACGCGGCGGTGTTCGTCACGACGCGCCGGAACGTCGGGTCGCTCAGCAGTTTGAAGTAGTTGTCCAGGCCCGACCACAGCGGCGGCTCGAGCAAGGGATAGTCGGTGAAAGAGTAGTACAGGCTCATGGCCATCGGCGCAAAGACAAACGCGCCGGCACCGATGAGCCACGGGCTGACCCATGTCATGCCGACGAGAATGTTTCGCCTCGCCGCGCGAAACTCAACTCCGCGCGTGGAGCGACTGGCTGGGTCGGTCATGCCGTCGTCCCCCC
>CAYMWG010000310.1:0-3632 GCA_964393765.1 uncultured Phycisphaeraceae bacterium | reverse complement strand
GAGCGAGGGGGGGGGCGCGGGCGCGCGGACGTGCCTGATCGTGGCCCACAGGCTTTCGACGGTGCTCGCCGCGGACCAGATCGTGGTGATGGACGAGGGGCGGATCAACGACCGAGGAACGCACACCGAGTTGCTGGGGCGATGCGACTTGTACCGGTCGCTGGTGAGCAGCCAGTTGTTGAGGGGCAGGGATGAGGGATGAGGGATGAGGGATGTGAGACTTCTGTGCATCAGAGCCCGCAGCGCGAGCGACGGGTTACAAAGAGCGTGTCCGATGCTCATGTCGCGACTCATTGCGCCAGGGGCGTCTCAACAGGAAGTTCCACAATGACCGACCTCGCATTGATCCGCCGCCTGCTGGAATACTCCGACTGGGCGAACGCGACCGTGCTTGACAGCGCGACAGCGCTGAGCGATGAGCAACTCGACCGCGCGCTGGAGATCGGGCCGGGGTCCGGATCGCTGCGCCGTGTGCTGACGCATACCTGGGCGGGTGAGGACATGTGGCTCCGCCGGTGGCGCGGGGACGCGGAGCCCCAGTGGCCCAACGAGAGTGATCCGGTGTCCGTGGGCGCGCTCCGTCCGAGGTTCGAGAAAACCAGGGCCGAGCGCGAGGTGTTCATCGCGACGCTGCGCGATGATGCGCTGGCGCGCGTGCAGACCTATCGCGATTCCCGCGGCGGGCTGTTCCGTGCAACCCTCGCGGACATGCTCCTCCAGGGGATCGTCCACTCGGTCCACCACCGCGCACAGGCGACCAACGCCATCCGGCGGCTGGGCGGGGGCGCTCCGGAGATGGACTACATGATGCGGGTGCGGCAGCCGGCGTAACGCGCTCCGATCGGGGCGTGACGAGTGCTTACCGACCCCCGCCGAGCCTCGACCGCACCCAGTACACGATGGCGCGGAGGAACATCACGACCTGGCTGCGCGGGCTCATCACGCCGTGGCTGGTGAAGAACAGGCAGATGCACCCCTCCGGACTGACGGCGTCGCCATGGTCGGAGCCGGGCATCGAGCGGATGTAGTCGCCGGCGCGCAGCAGCACATCGCCGACTTGCAGCGTGCCCTCGAGCACGATCAGTTCCTCGATGCCCTCGTGGGCGTGCCGGGGGATCATCGCGCCCGGGTCGCACCGGACCAGCAGCGTCTCGCGGTCGGCGCGCCGGCTCTTGTACAGCGGCTTGCCCCACACGCCGGGGAGCCCCGTCGGCCACCAGTGGCCGTCGGAGGCGCGTCGGACAATGACCTCGGGGGAGAAGGGTGGGCTCGCATGGCTGCCAGCGAGCACGGGCTCCCGCAGTGGGGCGCGGTCGCGCGAGCGCATTCCTGCCGCGGCGCGCGCATCGGCGAACATCTCCTGCACTAGCGACGCTTCGGCTTCGTCCGCGGCAGTCTTCTCCCGGCGGGCATCGTGGATGCTCAGAAGCAACCGGGCGCGGGCCTCGGGCGGCGGAGTTTCCGAGCCTGCAAAGCCCCGGGCAAGGGCATCGGCGAGCGTCTCGACCCGCCGCAGGTGCGCGAGGAGATCGGGCTCGCGCGCGGCGACACGCGCATCGAGTTCCATCGACTCGGCATCGGAGAGCCCGCCGGCGGCGTACAGGTCGGCCAGTTCCGCCGCGTCGGTGCGGCGGGGAGGACCATCGCCGTGGTTCATCGGGGGGGGCGGGGGCTGCGCGGTCATGGCGATGCCCTCCTTGCGTTGCTGAGCGGCACGTTACCGAGCGAAGCGGACATCTGCGCCACGGCGGATCTGAGTCGGGTCTTGACGGTGCCTGTCGGGATGCCAAGCACCTCGCCGATCTGCTCGCGGGTCATGCCGCGGGCATAGGCCAGGTGGACAACATCGCGCAGTTCCGGCGCGAGCGCGGGCAGCACGCGTTCCAGCCACGCCGCATCGCCGGCTGAGGCGGGGCCAAGTTCGGGCGCCGGGTCCAGCGACGCCAGACGGCGACGCCGCCGCTGGCGTTTCCGGATGGCATCGATGGAGCGGGCGCGTGCGATCATGAGAATCCAGGCTGGCGCGGTGCCGAGCGCGGCATCGAACGCCCCGCCCCGCCGCCAGAGGTCCAGAAACACTTCCTGAAGAACGTCCTGCGCTTCCTGCCGGTCGCCCACGAGTTTGAGCGCGAGGCCGAAGACCCGCGGCGCGAAGCGGTCATACAACTCCGCGAAGGCGGCCGCGTCGCCTTGCGCTACCAGTTGCAACAGGTCTTCGTCGCCGGGTGCCATGCGGTTTGAACCGTAGACGCGCGGTGGCCTGATGGTGGATTGTTGCGCGTGTCCGAAAAAGCAAAGCCGGCCCGGGTCCCAAGGGACGCGGGCCGGCGCGCGATGACCGAAGAGTCAGGGCATCGTGCCCGTGTTGTGGAATCAGCGTCGGCGACGGGCCAGGGCCAAGGCGCCCAGGCCGAGGAACGCGGCAGCACCGGCCGGGGCGGGAACGACCGCGATGGTGGTGACGCTGAGGCCGCCGCCGATCGTGCCGATCGGGGAGAGCGCACCGGAGGCGAGGTTGATCGTGAACAGCGAGTTGCCGTTGGAAACAAACGCGACGCCGGAGTTGGAGACATCGAACCCGACGTTCTGGCCCACATTGAAGCCCAGCGAGCCGACCTGCGCGAGGGTCGAGAACTGCGGCGCGCCGCTGTGGATGATGAGCGCATCGAGGTCCGCGTCGATGCTGTAGAGGGAGGTGGTCGCGGTGCCATCGAAGTTGTTGGTGTACGCCGCGCCCACGAGGTTCGGGTTCGGCGATCCGCCCGCGAAGGCGAGCGTGCCATCGGAAGTCACAAGTCCGGTGTTGGCGCCGTTGGAGCCGGCGGTGCCGACGCTCGGGGTGATGCGGAAGTTCGCATCGCCCGCGCTGAAGACGCGGAGGCGGTCGGCCGAGGGGTTGAAGTCCATGTCCTGCACGACGCCCATGGAGGTCTGGGGCGTGGCGTCGAGGGTCGCGATGCCGGTGGCGCGATCGATGCGGTAGAGCGTGCCGCTGGAGCCGATGCCGTGGAGCAGGCCGTTGACGGGGTAGTAGTCGATATCGACGATGCTGTCGCCCTGGACCAGGCCGGAGATCGCCGGCGAGGTGAGCAGGATCGCGCCGGGCGCGGCGGTGTCGAAACTCACCAACTGGCTGCTGGAGGTGAGGCCGACGGTGAGTTCGGCGTGGGCCGCGCTGGCGAGGGCAAGGCCCGCAGCGCCGGCAATGGCGATGGAACGTACGCGACGAGTATGGGACATGGGCAGTCTCTCCTTCATTTCTGGCCGCCGGTGAAGATGGGCAACATGCGCGCACGATGCCACGGGCGGAAACGGGCAGTGCGCGCAGGCAATGGACCGCGAGGGGTCCGCAGGCCTACGGCGGCGATTACAGCCCGGTTTTTGGTATGCGAAATCAATTCGTGCGTATTCCTCAGGTCTTTGCCGGACGAGTTCTTCCGGAGCGAGGGGAAGAGATTGTGGATTGCGGATTTCGGAATGCGGACTGGAAGAGGAAAGCGGAAAGTGGGAAGTCGGAAGTCGGAAGTGGGAGATCGGAAGAGGAGGAAGTAGAAAGACGGGAGGAGGGGAAGGAAGGCGGGGAGCCCCCACCGCCTCGCTGCGCGAGGCACCTCCCCCTGGCGGGGGAGGAG
>CAYMWG010000309.1:0-3653 GCA_964393765.1 uncultured Phycisphaeraceae bacterium | reverse complement strand
GGAGTGTAGGGGGAGGGGTCATGGTGCGTCGCGCTTGACAGACCCCGACCTCACCCCACCATCCCGCAGCACCTCCGCCGACGCCGCGCCATCGCGGGCGGTGACCCACCACGCCGACTCGCCGCGGACCGCTTCCCATTCGCGTCGGCGCGCACGTCGCGGCCCGGTGCTCTGCAGAACCACCGCCGGCGAGACTTCACGCACAAACTCCATCGCCGCCTCGTTGACACTCCCGTGGTGCGGCAGCTCCAGAACGCTCACCCCGTCCCAGAGCGCGGGGGCGTTCTCGTTTTCGTTCGCTGCGTTGCCGCTCGGCCGATCCGCCGCGCTCTCCATCAGAACCGCGATCGCCTCGCGTCCGATATCCCCCGTCATCAGCGCCGCACGCTCCCCGGCATCGGTCGTCACGCTCAGCCGCGCCACCAGCGAGGCGTCGTTGACCAGGCGAGGCGAATAGTTTGCGGGCGGCCACAGGAACTCGACGCGTGCGCCATCTCCGCCGCCCAACTCGAACACATCACCCGCACCCACCGCGCGGACCTCGACGCCCCGCTCGCGCAGCGCGGCCAGCAACCTCCCCGGCCCACCCCATGGCGCGGCCTCCGCCTCGGCCGCGAACACGCGCGACACCAGCACCACCCGCACGCCCAGCGGCCCGACCACATCCACAAGCCCCGAGAAGTGGTCGAGGTCCGAGTGCGTCACCACCGCCGTCCGCACGCGCCACGCGCCCAGGTCGCGCACCGCGCGTTGCACCACCCGCTCCCCGATCCGCGGCGACAAACTTCCGCAATCCCACAGCATCGCCTCTCGCCCGGCGCGCACAAGGTGGCACGTCCCATCGCCGACGGCGAACGTGTCCACCCGCAGCGCGACCGCGCCGGGCAGGCGCGTGCCGGCCCAAATCTCGATTCCGAGCCATGCGACGATGATGGCCGTTGCGCCCCACGCGATGCGATCGCTCCGCCGTCCGCGCGCAAACCACCACAGCCCGCACACAGTCGCCGCGACAGCCCAAGCGGCGCTGACCCGCGGCAGGTAGAGCGTCATGCCGGGGAGCGCATCGAGCACGAACACCACGTCGATGAGAAACGCGCCGAGTGCATCGAGCACGCGGCTCGTGAATGGCGCGACCGCCGGCACGAGCATCCCCGCCAGCAGCGCGATGTAGCCCGCCCACAGCACCAGCGTCACCAGAGGCAGAACCAGCAGCGTCGTCAGCGGGGCAAGCGGGCTGAGCATCCCGGTGTGGCAGATCACGATCGGCGCGGCGACGGCCCAGGCCATCAGGCTCACCGCGGCGGTCTGGCGGGTGATCGACCACAGCCATCGCAAAGCACGGCGCAATCGCGCATCCCATGTGCGGGAACGATCGGGCAGGAGGCCGCGGATCGGCGCGCCGAAGAGACGGTCGGCGACGTGGCGGCCCTGCCACAGGAGGAGGGCGGTCACGCCCATCGAGAGTTGGAAGCCCAGCGACCACAGGTCCAGCGGCCTCCAGAGGAGGAGCGCGCAGCCGATCCAGCCGAGCGTCGAGAGTCGGTCGTAGCGCCGTCCGCCCGCCTCGGTGATGAGCAGCGCGAGAACGAGTGCGCCCGAGCGAATGATCGGCGCCTGCGCCGGCAGCACCAGCATGTACAGGAGGACGACGAGCGCGAGGAGCGCGGGTTCGAGCCAGCCGCGGTCGCCGGTGGTGCGCAGGAGGAAGAGCGCGATGAAGGCCATGACCGCGAGGTTGAAGCCGGAGATGGCGACGAGGTGGACAAGGCCGAGGTTCGCAAATGCGCTCTGCACCTCGCGGAGTTCGGGGTCGCGCTCGCCCAGCAGCATGGAGCGGAGCAGAGCGCGGGGCCTCTCCTCCGTCTCCGACGGAAGAAACGTCTTGCGCAGCGAAACGGACCGGACCTCATCGCCCGCTTGTTGATCTGCTGATCTGCCGTCCTGTTGCCCTCCGCCCAGCGCGGCATCGGAACGATCTCGCAGCCACCCGCGCCAGCGAAACCATGCGCTGCGCACGGACTCGGCCCCGCCGCGCCCGGGGATCACCTGCACGAGCGCGGTATCGGTCACGCCCATCGAGCCCGCGACACCCTCCTGCGCTGCCCACGCGGCGAGGTCGAACTCGCCGGGGTTGCCGCGGGTTTGCACCGGCTCGATCGTGCCGGTTGCGCGCACGCGATCGCCGGCGCGGGCATCGGGCGGCGCTGGGCCGGACACGAGCAGCCGCACTCGCCCATTCGCGGCGAGCCGCCCGGCATCGACGATCACCGTGTCGGCATCGATCTCCATCGCCCTCGCGCTGTCGCCCACAGGCGCATCAAACTCGGTGCGGTCGGTTTCGTGCGTGCGGGCGCCCTCGACGGCCAGGCCCTCGATCGTCAGCGCCGAAGGTTCCGCGAGTGGGTCCGGGTCGAGCAGCGCCGCGAGTGCGTGTCGCGGTGATTCGACGATGCAAAGCGCGAACCATCCGCCCGCGCCGGCGACGACCGCGGTGGACAGGGCGACCCTGCATAGCCAGCCGCGCGAGAACACTCCCGCGCCAACGAGGATGCACGCCGCGCTGAACCACACGGCGGATGATGGGCCATCGGTGCCGAGGCGGCGGGCGAGGAAAAAGCCTGCGGCCATCAGCGCGAGGACGATAAGTGACCGGCGCGCGGGACGGGGACGAGCGGGGGTTGCGCGCTCGCCGTCTTCAGTTTGCTCGGGTCTCTTGGTTCGCACGCACACAGCCTACCGCGAGTCGCCGGTGCTTCACAACTGCCCGCGAGAGCAGCCCGCTGTCCCGATGTACTGCTCACTTACAACCCGCCGCTCGCGCTCCGGGCTCTGATAAGTCACGATTCAGGCACTTCCCTCGAGTTCCTGCAGTTCGCGGTGCAGGTTGTGCCGGGCCTTTTGTTCAAGTTCCCGCCCAAACCACTGCGTCGAATAGATGCTCTGGCGGTCGAGCATCCGGCGCAGGAACGCGGCCCGCCCGTCGCGGAACATCGCATCGTCGGCGAACTCGAACTCCTGCCGGATCGCCGCGCGGTACGCCGAGTAGGTGTCCCAATCAGCCGCGAGGATCGACAGGTCGATGTCCGCCAGCAGCGACGCATCGCCGCGCGGGGGCGCGCTGTCGTGCCGGGTCGCGCCGATGAGGTCGCGCACGCGCGAGGTGAACTCGGGCGGGCACCCCAGCAGCCCGGCGATCATCGCCGCGGCATCGGCGCTGCGGCTCTCGTTGTCGGGCCGCTCGGGGAAGAACACGCAGTCGTGCAGATAGATGGCGAACTCGAGCGCATCGCGGTCGTCGGCGAGCATCGCCGCGCCGTCGAAGACGCCGAGAAGTTGTTCGATGTGGTCGAGGTTGTGGTAGGCCCGCGCGGGGTGCGCGTAGAGCGTCAAGAGCATCTCGAAGGTGAGGTCGGATTCTTCCGCCGTCTTGAACGCGCCGACCCGCTCGCACAAGCGGTCCCAGCGGTGGCGGAGTGCGGTGGGCATGTAGAAAGGATAGTGGGCGCGTGGCGAGCGCTGAAAGCAAGGCCCATCTTGTGGCCTACGCCATTTTTTGCGGCGGGGCCCGACTCTACGAGTCGGGCCTTGATGAGGAGCCCGCGATTTGTACATCCGCCGTGGTTTGCCGCGAAGGGCCGTTCTAGTACACTCCG
>CAYMWG010000308.1:0-3667 GCA_964393765.1 uncultured Phycisphaeraceae bacterium | reverse complement strand
GCTCTACGGCATCGTGTTCATCCTGCTCGGACTTGTCACCCTCGCGGATCGCGGCTGCGGTGGTGGCCTTGGGTGTGCTGGCTGTGCTTGTCACGGCCGCCTTACTGACCCCGGCGGATTCAGGCATCGGGACGCACAAGCAACTGGGCATGACGGACTGCGGGTGGATGGTCACGATCGGGCGTCCGTGCCCGACGTGCGGCATGACGACGGCGTTTGCCAGCGCGGCAAATCTGAGGCCCGTGGACGCGATTGTCGCCCAGCCGTTTGCGGCGCTGGCCGCGCTCTTTTCGGCGGCGTTGTTCTGGGGCGCGGCACACATGGCGGTGTTCGGCTCGCGCGTTGGGCACCACTTCGGGCGGTTGGTGCTGCAACCCCGGGTGCTGTGGCCCATGGGCGCAGCGTGGGCGGTCTCCTGGGTGTATAAGGTTCTGACCACGTCGGCACCCGTCTCGCCGGGTTGAAACCCAGTCCGGCCCGGTCCGTACAGAGTCGGCGGGAACGGGGGCGGGTGGACGAGGATCGCGCCCAACGAGTTTCACAGAAGAGATGCCGATGCCAATCTCACACACGTTTCTACGTCGCCCTGCGGTTGCCGCGCTCCTCCTGACTACCGGTGTGCTCGGACATGGCGGGTGCCAGGCGATCGGCGTTATCGCCGCGAACGCGGAGCGCACGGGCTCGCACAAGGTTGCCGCCAAGTATGCGGGGCTGAAGGACAAGACGTTTGCCGTAGTGGTGAACGCGGACCGGTCGATACAGGCCGACCATCCGGAACTGGTCATCACGCTCACGCGTGAGATGTCGCGGCGGCTTGCCGAGTTTGCGGGAGCCAGCGGCGTCTTCCCTGCCGATGAGGTACTCCGCTATCAGTTCCAGTATCCCACCTGGGTCGCCAAGACCTCGCAGGAACTTGCCGCCGAGTTTGGCGTGGATCGGCTGGTGACGATCGACATCGGGGAGTACCACCTCACCGACCCGGGCAACCCGTACATCTGGGACGGCGTGGCAATCGGCACGGTGAACGTGACGGAGGCGGACGGCTCGACTCCGGGATTTTATTCGTTCACCGAATCGGTGCGGGTGGGTTTCCCGGATGAGACGGGCGTAAGCCCGCTGGAAGTGCCGCGGGAGACGGTGAAGATCGCGCTGACATCGCGCTTTGTGCAGCGTGCATCGTGGGTCTTCTTCGACCACGAGGAGAAGAATGTCCTTGAATACTGAACAGGGCCGGGCCTGGCGCGGGCGATGCGCAGGGCGAGTCATCCACGCCTGCGGGGCGGGGATGCTCTGCGCCGTCGTCGCGTCCTGCAACATCCTGGGGCCCGTCGGCGTGCTCGTCCTCGGGCCGGAAAAGACCGCCGCGATGTACAAACTCCCCGATAGCAAGTCGGCGGTAGTGTTCATTGACGATGTCGACTCCCGCCTGCCCAGCCGCCTGACGCGCCAGCGCATCGCCAAGACTGCGGAGCGCGCTCTTCTCGACAACAAGTGCGTGCGCGACGCCGAGATCATCTCTTCGGACGCAGCGATGGCCGCGGCCTCCGGCGAGCGGTTCGGCAAGCAAATCGGAATCGCGGAGATCGGGGACAAGGTCGGCGCCAAGACGGTGGTGTACGCGCGGGTGGAGTATTTCACGATCTCTGCAAACGGCGCGGAGTTCGCGCCGTCGAGCGTCATGCGGGTCAAGGTTGTGGACGTAGCGACCAAGAAGCGGCTGTTCCCCTCGCCGGAGAGCAACGACCCGGGGGCGGAGTGGCATGTGTTGAAGTACGATCTCCCGACGCGACAAGGCGGTGTGCCCACGGGGCTGGCCGAGGTTCAGAAGGCCGAGCAGGACCTTGCCGACCAGACGGGGATGGCGCTTGCGCGGGTCTTCTTCGAGCATGAGAGCCGCACGCGGACGAACCGGGTCGGGGAGTAGCGGGGTATCCTGAGACCGTGATCCCGCATACAGCGCCACCCGTCTGGCCTGAGCGTCGGCCCGGCCGGTTCGCGGCCTCAATTGTTTGCAGCACGCCCGAACTGATCGAGGACGGGAGCGCGCAGGCCGAGGCGGGCAAGTGTCGCGTGGCGCTGCTTGGTCTGGCCGATGACACCGGCGTGGTGATGAATCACGGGCGCGCGGGTGCCCGTCGTGGCCCGCACGCTTTTCGCGCAGCGATTGCCAGGTACGGCGTGGCCTCGCCGATGGACGAGCGGTCCGCACGCCCGGCGTACCCACGGGTATTCGACGCGGGGGACATCCTGATCGGTGCCGACCTGGCCGAGACGCACGCACGCATCACCGAGGCAACACTGGCGATTCTCGAACTGGGCATGTTCCCGATCGCCATCGGGGGCGGGCACGACCTGACGTTCCCGTTCGTGCGGGCCGTCTCGCGGGTGTTTGGCACGCTCCGGGGGCTGTACCTCGATGCGCACCTGGATGTCCGAGCAGAGCCGGGCTCGGGCATGCCGTTCCGTGCCCTGCTGGAGAGCCGGGCCGCCTCGGCGCTGTGGGCCTGGGGCATCAACCCGCTCGCGAATACGGGCGAGCACGCGGCGTGGTTTGCAGGGGCGGGCGGCTCGGTACTCCCCCTCGCGGCAGCGCCCGGCCCGGTGCCCGGCCCCCCCACTCAGCCCTCGTTCGTGTCGCTGGATATGGATGTGGTGGACTGTGCGTTTGCGCCAGGCGTGAGCGCGGCAAACCCGTGTGGGGCGACGCCGGCGCAGGTCGGCGCGTGGGTCGATCACCTCTCTCGCGACCCGTCGGTCAGGTGCTTCGACATCATGGAACTCAACCCCGAGCACGATGACGACGGTCGCACCGCCCGACTTGCGGCCCACCTGTTCCTCCGCTTCCTACGCGGCTTGTCCGAGCGGCTGCCTGAGGAGCGCATCCGCGCATGAGCCTGCTCATCCGCGATGCCAGGGTTCTGCTCGCGTTGCCGGCGATGCCCACGGCCCCGCTCCGAGGCAGGGCGATGAACGACTGGCCGATTCTGGATCGCGCGGATGTGCTGATCGAGGGCGCGACGATCCGCTCGGTCGGCACTCGCCTGTCCGCATCGCAGAGTACATCCGAGATCGACGCGGACGGGCGGGTTCTGATGCCGGGGTTCGTGGATTGCCACACGCACGCGTGCTGGGCGGGCGATCGTCTGGAGGAATGGGAACTCCGGCGCGCGGGCGTGCCGTATCTCGACATCCTGAAGCGCGGCGGGGGCATCATGTCCACGGTGCGGGCGGTTCGGGGGGCATCACAAGCGGAACTTGCGGAGGGTCTGCGATCACGCCTCGCGCGGATGCTCGCGCTGGGCAGCACCACCATCGAGGTGAAGTCGGGGTACGGGCTTTCGACGCCCGATGAGTTGAAGATGCTGCGGGCGATTGCGGATGCTGCCGCGGGATTCGCGGGGACGGTCGTTCCGACAGCACTCATCGGGCACGCCATCGACGCGGATGCGCCCTCCACCCCTGAGTTTGTCACCCGCACCGTCGGCGAGACGCTCGATGCGGTGTACGCCGAGTTCCCCGGCATCGCCATCGACGCCTATTGCGAGCAAGGCGCATGGTCGCTCGACGACTGCCGACGGTTGTTCGAGCGTGCGCTCGCCCTCGGGCATCCGATACGGGTCCATGCCGACCAGTTCAACTGCCTGGGCGTGGTGGAGTTGAATACGCG
>CAYMWG010000307.1:0-3667 GCA_964393765.1 uncultured Phycisphaeraceae bacterium | reverse complement strand
CACGAGCGCGCCGATGGCGAGGCCGTTTCCGCCCGCGGCGGGCTGAGGGGAAGGATTGAACGCTTGCTGCGGGGGAGGCTGGAACTGGGACATGCGCGGCTCCGGTGAATGGGGCCGGAAGTGTACCAGATCGACACAAGGCGTGCGACGAACCGTTACGACCCCGACTCGGTCGCGCTGAGGATTTCCTGGATCGTCGTCAGGCCGCGGGCGACCTTGGTCATGCCGTCGTTCCGCAGGGTGACCATGCCGCGTTCGATGCAGAGGCGGCGGAACTCGGCGACGTTGGGGTTGCGGGCGATGATGTCGCGGAGTTGGTCGTCGACCACGAGCAACTCGTAGATGCCGATGCGGCCCGAGTAGCCCGTGCTGCGGCACTTGTCGCAGCCCTTGGGCTGCCAGACGCCGTCGGAGTCCATGCCGTTCATCCCGAGGAACTCGGCCATCTCGTCGGTGGGCGCCTCGTTGACCTTGCAGTGGACGCACAGGCGGCGGACCAGGCGCTGGGCGAGCACGGACCGGACCGCCGCGCCCACGAGGAAGGGCTCCATGCCGATGTTCACCAGGCGCGTGATCGAGCCGGGGGCATCGTTGGTGTGCAGCGTCGAGAGCACGAGATGGCCGGTGAGCGCGGCCTGCACCGCCGTCTGGGCGGTCTCCATGTCGCGGATCTCGCCGAGCATGATGACATCGGGGTCCTGGCGCAGGAGCGCCTTGAGCGCCTTGGCGAAACTCATGCCGATCTTGTCGTGGACCTGCGTCTGGGTGATGCCGTCGAGGTGGTACTCGATGGGGTCCTCGACCGTCGAGACGTTCATCGACTGCTTGTCCATCTGCCGGAGCGAGGAATACAGCGTCGTGGTCTTGCCCGAGCCGGTGGGGCCGGTGACGAGCACGATGCCGTGCGGCTCATCGATCGACTTCTTCCAGATGACCATCGCCTCCTCGGAGAAGCCGAGGTCCTCGAGGTTCACGTTGATCGACCGGGTGTCGAGGATTCGCAGCACCGTCTTCTCGCCCACGCCGTTGGGGAGCGTGGACATTCGGAGGTCGAGTTTGCGCCCGGCGACGGTGCAGCGGATGCGCCCGTCCTGGGGCAGGCGGCGCTCGGAGATATCGAGGTTCGCCATGATCTTGAGGCGCGAGGTGATGGCGTTGCCCATCGCCGCGGGCGGGTTCATCATCTCGAAGAGCGCGCCGTCGATGCGGAAGCGCACCTTGAGTTTCTTTTCCGCGGGCTCGATGTGGATGTCCGAAGCGCCTTCCTTCACCGCGGTCTGGATGATGTAGTTCACATAGCGGATGACCGGGCTTTCCTCGGCGGCCTTCTCGAGATCGACCTCCTGGGATTCCCTGGCCTTCTCGACCTGCACATCGCCATCGTCGACCTCGCTGAGCAGTTCCGACAGGTCGACGTCCTTGGTGTTCTGCCCGCCGCCGAGCACCTCGATCGCGCAGCGCACGTCCGACGGCGTCACCACCACCAGTTTGACGCTCGTGACCGCCAGCCGCCGGCGCACCTCGTCGAGCAGGAAAACGTCGTCGGGGTTGGCCACTCCGATCATCACCCGCGTCGGCGCATTGGGCCCCGACCCGATCTTGGCAATCCGGAGCGGAAGGACCAGGTTGTCCTTGCAGAACTCGGGGGTGAGCCGCTGGAGCAGGCGGCCGTCGAAGCCCCCGTCCAGACCCTTGTCCATATCGACACGCTCAAACGGGATTCCCGAGAACGCGGCGATGCCCGCGGAGACCTTCACCTCGTCGTTGCCCTGCTCCGTCAGGACCTCGGTCAAGCGCCGCCCCGGCGAGGCCTTGACGACCTGCTGGGCCGCGGCGAGTTGCTGGGCGGTGATCGCGCCGCTCTGCACAAGGAACTCGCCGATGGGTGTTCCGCCGCTGCCCTCTGGCCCCTCAGCGCCCGGCTGGTAGACCGTGTCGAGCGTGTGCCCAACACTGGTACGCGACCCCTCGGGGCCTTTGACAGGCACCGCCGGATCGTTCTCACAGGTGATGGACTCCTTGAACGAGCGCTGGCCGCTGGGAACCGCCGGCAGCGGCGAGAAGGACTGTTCGGCCTTGTCGATGCTGTGCCTGCGGGCAGGCGGATCGGGCCGGTCGTCCGGCGGCGTGTGCAGCGGCGACCGCCGGCGCGCGCCGGGGTCCGCGGCGTCCTTCTCAACGCCCAGTTCGCTCAGGATGTTGTCGATATCAAACTTGCCCACGGCTTACTTCTTCTTCCTGGGGCCCTTGCCATCGGCGGGAGCATCCAGCGAGACGGTGAAGACCTCGCCCATGGCCTCGAGTTCGACGCTGCGCGGGCGGATCGACTTGACGATGAACAGTTGCGCCACCTCCTCACCGACCCTGTAGAGTTCGCCGTTGAGGCGGGCCACGCCCTGCGCGCCGGTCGCATCGGCGCCCATGATCCCGTTGATCTTCATGCCCGCGAGTTCGCTGTCGATCATGCGGCGGTGCGCTTCGGCATCACGTTTGATGCGCTCCTGGCTTGCGCGCTCGCTCGCCGCGCTCGTGTCCTCGCCGGGGATGACCGGTTCGGTCCCAAGGAGGTCGGCCAGCAGGAAGGGGTTCTTCTGCACCTTGTCGGCGGGAACCTGGCCGGTGATGTTGGTCGCGGCGAGGTCCTTGAGGATCCGCTGATGGTCGGCGGTCTTGGAGCCGGGCGCCTTGGTCACGTCGTAGTCGGGCATCTGGCTGGTCGCGAAGGACGCGAGCGGGCCGATGCCCGCCTGTCGCATCCCATAGACGATGCCGCCGCCGGCGACAAGAAGGACGGCCAGGGCCATCGACTGGGTGGAGCGCCAGCCGCGCCTCGCCTGCGCGGGAATCTCGGACTGGGCCGCCTCGCTCGCGCCCGGGGCCATGGTGTCGAGGCGGAATGTGCCGCCGATCACGCCCTGCGGCGGGGCCTCGGGTGTGCTCGTGTCGCCGATCGCATTGGGGGGGTTGCTCATTGGGCTTCGCTCCCGTCGCCTTCGTAATAGATCGCCAGGACCAGTTTGGTCTTCATCTCTCCGTCCACCTTGTCGGAGCGGACGATCGAGAAGTCGGGGATCCGCATGATTCGCGGCAGTTGCTCGAGTTCGAGCAGGAACTGGTAGAAGCCGTCGAAATCGCCGGTGATCTCGATATCGATGGGCTGCTCCATCGCGAGGCCTGCGGGCGCAACCTTGTCGGACTTCTTGAACTGCGGGACGCGCAGGCTGCTCTTGGCGGCAAGGCCCGAGACCTGGCGCAGCACGTTGTCCATTTCCTTGGTGCCCGGCAGGCGCGCCCGGATGGCGTCGATGGCCTGCTTGACCTGGTCGTTGGCCCGGGCAAGGTCATCGGACTGGGCGGTGGCGAGGCGCAGTTTGTCGAGCATCGACTGCTTGTGGTCGATCTCCTTCTTGGCCTTCTCGATCTCGACGTTCTGGGGCTTGAAGACCAGGAAGTACGAGGCGATCGGGAGCGCCAGCAGGACTACGAAGAACAGCAACTGCCTGAGGGCGGTGTTCACGGGTTGTCTCCTTGGGCATCGGTCCGCGCGGCATCGCTCTCATCGCGGGTCACGGTGGGGTCCATCGGGTCTACAAGGTGGCGCGTGGCCGAGTGCGCGCCCGGGCGCGGCGGGAGCCGGGGCACCTGGAGCGGCTCGATGTGGCGCGCA
>CAYMWG010000306.1:0-3670 GCA_964393765.1 uncultured Phycisphaeraceae bacterium | reverse complement strand
TAGAGGAGGCGCACTCCGCTCTGGAGAGCGGAGCCACCACAGAGAGCGGAGCCACTACAGAGAGCGGAGCCACTACAGAGAGCGGAGCCACTACAGAGAGCGGAGCCACTACAGAGAGCGGAGCCAGCGAAGTCAGAGGAGCCACCACAGACCCGGAGGTCGGGTTGCTCAGTTCGAGGGCCAGCGTCCAGGCGGACATGTGCGACACCGTAGGAAAATCACGCGACCTGGAGGAGTTTCATCGCCATGTCCACGATGTCCTTGGAAGTCAGGCCGCACATCTTGAGGAGTTCGGCGGGCGTGCGCGCGCTCTTGGGGATGCGGCGGACATACATCTGCTGGAGCGTGAAGGCGTCGCCCGATTCGGTGAGCGCATCGGCCACGGCCGAGCCCAGGCCTCCGCCGTAGTTGTCCTCGATGGTGATGACGTAGCCGCCGTTGGCGTTGGCGAGGTCGAGGAGTTTCTCGGTGTCGAAGGGGATCGAGTAGGCATCGACGAGCGTGGCGGAGATGCCGGCCTTGTCGAGTTCGTTGAGGGCCTTGTTGGCCTCGTGGACCATGTAGCCGCAGGCGACGAGCAGCACGTCGCGCCCCTCGTTGAGAACCTCGAAGCCGCCGAGGTTGAAGACGACATCGTCGTTGTAGAGGAACTCGGTCTCGGGGCGGATGGTCCGCATGTAGCACGCGCCCTCGTACTCGGCCATGACGCCGGTGAGGGCGTAGGCGGCGAAGGCGTCGGCGGGCTGGAGGATGTAGCAGCCGGGGTTGCCGCGATGGTCGCGCATGGTCGTCCAGGAGCGGAACCAGGAGACATCGGGCAGGGACATCTGGCTGGGTCCGTCGGAGGCGAGGCTGATGCCCGCGTGCGAGCCGACGAGTTTGATGTTCGCGCCGGAGTTGATGGCCATCTCGATCTGGTCGTAGCCGCGCGTGACGAACTTGGCGAAGGTCGAGCAGAAGGGCACCTTGCCCGCGGCGGAGAGGCCCGAGGCGACGGAGAACATGTTCTGCTCGGCGATCTTGCACTCGATGAACCGCTGCGCGAGGGCGGAGTCCTTGCGGAAAGTCTCGGCATAGGTTGAGTTGGAGACGTCGGCATCAAGGACAACCACGCTGTCGTTGGTGTGGCCGAGTGCGCGGAGGGCGATGCCGTAGGCCTTGCGCGGGGCCATCTTGCCCGAGTGCAGGACGCTCTCCATGTCGTACTTCTTCATCACCTCGGAGAAGGGAGGGAAGTCGGAGATCTTGGGCTCGCGATCGGGGGCATCGGCGGGGGGCTGGATGGTGAAGGCGTCGGAACTGGCCAGCGCAGTGGTGAGTTCCACGCGGCGCTCGTCGAGTTCGGCCAGCGCTTTCTTGAGTTGGTCGCCCTCGGCCGCCTTGCCGTGCCAGCCGGAGCCGGCGAGGGAGGGAGCGCCCCATCCCTTGACGGTGCGGGCAACGACGGCCATGGGCTTGTCGGCGCCGGGGCCGGAGCGCTTGGCGAACTCGTCGAAAGCGGCGCGGATCTGCGCGGGGTTGTGCCCGTCGATCATGCGGACATCGAAGCCGTAGGCCTCGAGTTTGGCCTTGATGCGCTCGGGGCTTTGCTGCGGGCTGACGCGGTCGGTCTGCCCGTACTCGTTGCAGTTGAAGATCGGCAGCACGCTGTTGAGTTTGCGGTCGATGATGAAGTCGAGCGCCTCGGAGATCTGGCCCTCGCGGCTCTCGCCATCGCCGATGATGCAGTAGATTCGACGGTCGATCTCATCGAGACGAGCAGCCTCGCCCAAGCCGGCGGAGACGGAAAGGCCCTGTCCCAGCGAGCCGGTGGCGGCGTCAAAGAAGGGGAAACCCTCCATTGGATTCGGGTGTCCGTCAAGTTCGCTGTGCCACTCGCGGAGGGTCTTGGCGTCCTCGGGCTTCAGGCGACGCCGGTTGGCGGGGTCTTTGCCGACCATGACGCCCAGCTTGCAAGCGGCGGCGTAGACGATGGGAACGGCGTGCCCTTCGCTCAGAACAAGGCGGTCGCTGGTGGGGTAATCGGGGAAGTCGGGACTCCAACGCATGGAGGAGAACATCAGCACGGTGACGATGTGGCCGAGGCTCATCGCCGTGGTGGGATGCCCCGCGCCGGCGGCGGCGGTCATCTCCAGCGCCATCTTGTCCAGCTCAATGACCTGGGCATGAACGACTGCTTCGAATGACATGCTGAGAACCTCCGTGGGTGGGGGTGAAAGGGCAAAGGTGAAATAACGAACAGACCGCTACCGTGGCGGTTTCGACAAAAACGTGAACCGTACAGTAGGCATCTGCCGAACGCCTTACCGGGCTTGAAAGATTGTCATTTGTACCGTACTTATTTCTAACAACCGCACGGCCGCGCAGATGCGCACAGCAAATTGCCCCATTTAACACACGAAGAAATCGGCACGCTGAGGGAGAGGAGTGGAAAGGAAAGCAGTTAGCTCTGAACGCGACGGGACGAAGATGACCAGGTCGGAATGTGGGGAAGGGAACGACGCAGGAGCGATCACTCTTCGCCGCTGGCTTGTCGTGAGATTGTGAACCGGTGCTCGTAAGCGCGGACCGCGGGCTTGCCGGTCACGTCGAGACAACGAAGAGCGTTCGCGTTATTGATGTCGGTCACCGGCGTGATGCGGTACTCATAGCCCGCACGCCATCCCAGGGAGCCGGCGGGCTTCTTCTCGATGGAAACTTTGCAGCGGCTTTCGGTGGAGCTGACCGTGTACGAGAAGGCGCTGCTGTAATGCCTCCAAGGGAAAGCGCCGAGGGGACGCGCGCAAACCTGAAGTGGTGCGCCACCCAGTGTGAACACGGGGCCGTAATGTCGAATGATGACGGGCGCCTCGAAGGTGGCACCGCTCCATCGAAGTTTCAAATCGCATTTGGGTGGCGGGTCAAACGCTTTTTCCACGCGCCGGTAACGGCGAGCGTGAGGCCGTTGCCCTGCAGATTGACGAACAGGGTAGACCCGTCGGGGGAGAAGGTGCAACCGGCGAACTCGGAGTCCCCGATCATGTTGCGCGCAAGCTGGTAGATCTCGCCCCTGCTGGTGATGCCCAGAAGGTGCTGGCGACGGCCGGCTTTGTTCTCAACCAGGTCCTCGCAGCTGATGAGATCGCCCCACGGAGCAATCGTGATGTTGTCGGCGTTCGCCATCGCGGCGGTGTCGTTGGGCTCCAGGACGAGTTCAAGCGCAACGGCTACAAGCGCGTGCACATCGTCGAGCAGGCGCCGAAGCCCGACGCGATCGAGGGCAAGCTCCCGGCGGTCTCGCTGTACCTCTACCAGATGTCGCTCGACCCCGACGGCACCGACTCCTCGCCGCACAGCGAGCTGGTCGAGGTCCCGCAGGAGGACGGGACGATCAAGGAATTCTTCCGCCGGCGCCGGACGTGGGTGCGGCTCGACTACCTGATCTCGGCGTGGGCGCAGACGCCGGAGGACGAGCAGCTGCTGCTCGGGCTCATCATCCGCACCGCGATGGAGAACATGGAGATCACGCGCGACCGGCTGCGCGGCAGCTCGTTCGAGGACGACTTCAACCTCTTCATCCAGATGTCGGCGCGCCTCGACGAGGGCACGCTGTCGCGGTTCTGGGGCAGCCTCAACCAGCCGGTGCGGCCGGCCCTGCAGATCTGGACGGCCGTGCCGATCCTCCCCGAGA
>CAYMWG010000305.1:0-3702 GCA_964393765.1 uncultured Phycisphaeraceae bacterium | reverse complement strand
CGCCGATGTCGCCGCGCGACTCGAGGGCGGCACGCTCCGCAGCACCGGCACCGGCATCCGCGCCGTGATGAACTCGGCGACCCCGCTCGCCCGGCGCATTCTCGCGGGCGACGGAACAACGGCACCTGCCATCGACGTCTCCGGACGCGCGGGCGTGGAACTCACGATCACCGACCTGGTCGCGGACGTCGACGAACTCACCGGGGGGGGCGATGCGCCTCTGCGTGCGCTCGACGGGAACATCAATGTCGCGATCACCGATGTACGCGTCACGCTCCCGCCCTTGCCCGGCGTGGAGGGCCGGCCGCCGTTCGCGGCCGCGCCCATCGACATCGCAAGTTCCTCGCTGGGCATCGTGCTCGCACGCGGGCAGGCCCCTGCACTCGATGCGGAGGCTCAGGCGACAACCGTCGGCGCTGCGGCTCCGATGACATTCGCCGCGAACCTGACCGCCGCGGGACTGAAGTCCGGCGAGATGCCCAAGGCAACGGGCCTCGACATGCTGCTGGCGCTCGGGCTTGTTGGGGAGATCAACGCGCGGGGCGTTCCGCCCGCAATCCTCAGCACGCTGCCGCAACTCGCCCGCTACGCACCTGCTTCGACCGGGGCGGCAGTCACGCCCAGCGCACTCGACAGCGCCATCGCGCAGGCGCTCGCGGGCGCGGTCGGCACCGGCGCGGATGTCACCATCAACCTGGGTGCGCCCAAGGACGGCGCGCCCGGGCAGATCGCTCGCATCCAGGTCGCCACGCAGGCCAAGGGCTTTGGCTCCGACCTCTACCTTCGCCTCACCCCCACCGAGGCGGCGATCACCGGCGGCACGAACTTCCTCATCGCGGAGCCATCGGCGATCAACGCCGTCCTCGCCGCGGCAAGCCCGCCGGCGGAAGGCACAGCCGCCGAGCCCGGCGCGCAGACCCTGAGCCTCGTGGAGAAGACGAAACTCCACCTCCGCTTTCCCGAGCCGATCGTTATCCCACTTCGCAAGACGCCCGAGGGCGCGATCGTGCCCGACTTCGCCGTCGCCAAGGATTTCTTCGCCTCGCTCGCCGCGGAGGGCGACATCGTCATCGGCGGCATCCCGCTCGCCTCCGAGCCGGGCGGGCGCGCGCGTCCAGAGGATTCCGCACGACCGACTGACAGCGCTCTTCGCCTGAGCAAGTTCGAGGGGCAGGCGCGGGTGCCGCTGGCCGCGCTGGCGAGCGATGCCGCCAAGGCCGACCCCGCCAACCGCGCGACACTGAAAGTGACGACCGACGCACGCACGTTCGAGGGCGCGCCCATCTCCGCGCTCGTGCTTGATGCGACCGCCGGTCTCGACGCCTCCGCGCCGCAGGTGCTCGCCACGCTCACGGCGATCAACACCGCCAACGTCGATGTGCTCCTGCGCCGCAATGGCCTCGTCACGGGCGCTCTGGGCGAGACGGCGGATATCTCGCTGCGCATCACGCCGCAGGCGATCACCCAGGCCGGCGGCGGAAGTGTCACCGACCTGGCGATCCACGCCGAACTCACCTCCCCCACGATCTCGGGCGCATCGATCTCGCTGGCCAAACGCGCCGAGTCGATCGCGCTCACCGAGGCGTCGAACATCACCTGGACGCCCGCGCCAGCCTTCCTCAACAGTCTCCTCGCCAAGGACGACAACTCCGTCCGCATCACCAGCACCTCGCCCATCACCATCACGCTCGCGAAACTCGCCATCGCCTCGGGGGGAACGGAGGGCACGGGCCCTCTGCGCCCGGGCGTTTTCGATGTCGATGCGAGCATCGCGATGCCGCGCCTGGATATGGATGTCCCCAGCCCCGCTGCGGAGCCCGAACCCAACGCCCCGGCCCCCGCCCGCGCCGATCGGCGCGGGCGGGGGCCGGGGCGTTGGGTTCGGGCTCCGCAGCGGGGCTGGGGACATCCATATCCAGGCGCGGCATCGCGATGCTCGCATCGACATCGAAAACGCCCGGGCGCAGAGGGCCCGTGCCCTCCGTTCCCCCCGAGGCGATGGCGAGTTTCGCGAGCGTGATGGTGATGGGCGAGGTGCTGGTGATGCGGACGGAGTTGTCGTCCTTGGCGAGGAGACTGTTGAGGAAGGCTGGCGCGGGCGTCCAGGTGATGTTCGACGCCTCGGTGAGCGCGATCGACTCGGCGCGTTTGGCCAGCGAGATCGATGCGCCCGAGATCGTGGGGGAGGTGAGTTCGGCGTGGATCGCCAGGTCGGTGACACTTCCGCCGCCGGCCTGGGTGATCGCCTGCGGCGTGATGCGCAGCGAGATATCCGCCGTCTCGCCCAGAGCGCCCGTGACGAGGCCATTGCGGCGCAGGAGCACATCGACGTTGGCGGTGTTGATCGCCGTGAGCGTGGCGAGCACCTGCGGCGCGGAGGCGTCGAGACCGGCGGTCGCATCAAGCACGAGCGCGGAGATGGGCGCGCCCTCGAACGTGCGTGCGTCGGTCGTCACTTTCAGTGTCGCGCGGTTGGCGGGGTCGGCCTTGGCGGCATCGCTCGCCAGCGCGGCCAGCGGCACCCGCGCCTGCCCCTCGAACTTGCTCAGGCGAAGAGCGCTGTCAGTCGGTCGTGCGGAATCCTCTGGACGCGCGCGCCCGCCCGGCTCGGAGGCGAGCGGGATGCCGCCGATGACGATGTCGCCCTCCGCGGCGAGCGAGGCGAAGAAATCCTTGGCGACGGCGAAGTCGGGCACGATCGCGCCCTCGGGCGTCTTGCGAAGTGGGATAACGATCGGCTCGGGAAAGCGGAGGTGGAGTTTCGTCTTCTCCACGAGGCTCAGGGTCTGCGCGCCGGGCTCGGCGGCTGTGCCTTCCGCCGGCGGGCTTGCCGCGGCGAGGACGGCGTTGATCGCCGATGGCTCCGCGATGAGGAAGTTCGTGCCGCCGGTGATCGCCGCCTCGGTGGGGGTGAGGCGAAGGTAGAGGTCGGAGCCAAAGCCCTTGGCCTGCGTGGCGACCTGGATGCGAGCGATCTGCCCGGGCGCGCCGTCCTTGGGCGCACCCAGGTTGATGGTGACATCCGCGCCGGTGCCGACCGCGCCCGCGAGCGCCTGCGCGATGGCGCTGTCGAGTGCGCTGGGCGTGACTGCCGCCCCGGTCGAAGCAGGTGCGTAGCGGGCGAGTTGCGGCAGCGTGCTGAGGATTGCGGGCGGAACGCCCCGCGCGTTGATCTCCCCAACAAGCCCGAGCGCCAGCAGCATGTCGAGGCCCGTTGCCTTGGGCATCTCGCCGGACTTCAGTCCCGCGGCGGTCAGGTTCGCGGCGAATGTCATCGGAGCCGCAGCGCCGACGGTTGTCGCCTGAGCCTCCGCATCGAGTGCAGGGGCCTGCCCGCGTGCGAGCACGATGCCCAGCGAGGAACTTGCGATGTCGATGGGCGCGGCCGCGAACGGCGGCCGGCCCTCCACGCCGGGCAAGGGCGGGAGCGTGACGCGTACATCGGTGATCGCGACATTGATGTTCCCGTCGAGCGCACGCAGAGGCGCATCGCCCCCCCCGGTGAGTTCGTCGACGTCCGCGACCAGGTCGGTGATCGTGAGTTCCACGCCCGCGCGTCCGGAGACGTCGATGGCAGGTGCCGTTGTTCCGTCGCCCGCGAGAATGCGCCGGGCGAGCGGGGTCGCCGAGTTCATCACGGCGCGGATGCCGGTGCCGGTGCTGCGGAGCGTGCCGCCCTCGAGTCGCGCGGCGACATCGGCG
>CAYMWG010000304.1:0-3717 GCA_964393765.1 uncultured Phycisphaeraceae bacterium | reverse complement strand
CTTCCAGGTCCTCGTGTGCATGGAAGACGCCGCCGCCAAGCCAAGTCCCGCGCCTGTTCGCCTCGCCCTTGACCTGCTTGACGTGCGCTCCGCGTGGCTCATTGGCGACACCCCCGACGACATCGTTGCGGCGCGCGGCGCGGCGGTGGTGCCGCTGGGGATACCCGCACCCGGCGACACCGGCGATGCCGCCATCACCCTGACCTCGGCCGGCGCCGCGATCGTCCTCACCTCTCTCGCCCAACTGGAGACGTTGCTTCCATGAATCCTCGCACCGCCGAACTTCAGCGCAAGACCAACGAGACGGACATCACGGTCTCCATCAACATCGACGGCGACGGGAACGCCAACATCCGCACCGGCATCGGATTCCTCGACCACCTGCTCACGGCACTCGGCCGCCACGCCCGCGTGGACATCACGCTCGTGTGCCGCGGAGACCTTGTTGTGGACGACCATCACACGGCCGAGGACTGCGCGCTCGCGCTGGGCGCCGCGATCGACAAGGCACTGGGCGAGCGCCGCGGCTTCGCCCGCTTTGGAAGTGCGTATGCCCCACTTGATGAGTCTCTCGCTCGGGCCGTTGTAGACATCTCGGGTCGCCCGTGCGCCGTGGTCGAACTGGGCCTGACGCGCGACGCGATCGGCGGACTGGCCTGCGAGAACATCGGACACTTCATCGCCTCGTTCGCAACTGCTTTGCGGGCCACGATCCATGTGGACGTGCTTCGAGGCAACAACGACCACCATCGGGCCGAGGCTGCATTCAAGTCGCTTGCGCTCGCCCTGCGTGCGGCACTCGGCAGGACCGACGAATCTGTCGTGCCGAGCACCAAGGGAGCTTTGTGAGCGCCACTCCACCCGAGATCGTCATTGTTCGGACTGGGTGCGCCAACCTGGCATCTGTTGCGGCCGCATTTGCTCGTCTCGGGGTGCCGACACGGCTGAGCGACCGGCCCGATGAGATAGTGGCTGCCACCGGAGTGGTCCTCCCGGGCGTGGGCAACTTCGGCCCTGCGATGACATTGCTACGCGAGCGGGGGCTCGATGTTGCGATCCTCGAACGCACAAGGCGCGACCGGGCGCTGCTGGCGATCTGCCTTGGCATGCAGATGCTCTGCGATGACAGCGAAGAGTCTCCCGGCGTGCCCGGCCTGGGCGTGATCCGGGGCCGAGTGTGTAGATTCGCGCCCGGGCTTCGAGTACCGCAGATGGGGTGGAGCCGGATCGTTCCAACCGAGTCGTCGCTGATGCTGGAGCCAGCCAGCGTGTATTTCGCCAACTCGTTCCGGCTGGGCACGATCCCCCAGGGATGGGGCGGAGCGATTGGCGAGTACGGCGGGCCATTCGCCGCCGCCATCGAGCGAGGACCATTGCTGGCCTGCCAGTTCCATCCGGAACTCTCGGGCGGGGCGGGACTGCGTCTGCTCAAGCGATGGGTTGTGACAGCGGTGTGCGGGGAGGCGTTGCCATGCTGAGCCGCCGGATCATTCCCTGCCTGGATGTGCGCGATGGGCGCGTCGTGAAGGGCGTGCGCTTCCAGGGTCTCCGAGATTCGGGCGATCCCGCCGAACTGGCCGCCCGCTATGAGTCCGAGGGTGCCGACGAACTCACGCTGCTCGACATCTCGGCCACCCCCGAGGGCCGCGGCTCTGCCGTAGACACCGTCGCACGGGTCCGCAGGGTGCTCTCCATTCCCCTCACGGTCGGCGGCGGCGTGCGAAGCGCCGAAGATGCCGCGGCTCTGCTAAACGTCGGCGCGGACAAAGTCGGCATAAACACGGCCGCGGTGCGGTCTCCCGAACTGCTCACCGCGTGCGCCGAGCGATTCGGCGCGCAGTGCATCGTCCTCGCGATCGACGCGATGCGTCCGAGTGGCCCCGTACCTGAATGGCGTGTGGTCGTGCGGTCGGGGGCCGACCGAACCTCAATGGATGTCATCGAGTGGGCTCGCCGGGGCGCCGCGCTTGGAGCCGGAGAGATTCTTCTGACGAGCTGGGATCGGGATGGCACCCGCAGCGGCTATGACCTTGACCTGATTCGTGCCGTCGCGACGTCTGTGTGTGTGCCGGTCATCGCTTCCGGCGGGGCCGCGGGTCCGTCCCATCTCTTCGAAGCGTTCCAGGCGGGCGCCGATGCCGCGCTCGCGGCCGGCATCTTCCATGACGGCACATGCACCATCGAGGCGGTCAAGGGGTATCTCGCCCAGCGCGGCGTGGAGGTTCGAGCATGATTGTTCCTTCGATCGATCTCATGGGCGGGCAGGCCGTGCAACTCATCGGCGGCAAGGAACACGCACTGGACGCGGGGGATCCGAGGCCCATCGCCGAGCGGTTCGCCATCGCGGGCGAGATCGCTGTGGTCGACCTGGATGCCGCGCTAAGTCAGGGATCCAACGCGGAGGTGATCCGTGAACTGGTTCGGATCGTTCCTTGCAGGGTGGGCGGGGGTATCCGAGATGTTGAGACCGCCGTGCGATGGCTCGACGCCGGAGCGACGAGGATCGTTCTGGGAACCGCCGCAGTGCCCGAGATTCTCTCGCTGTTGCCGCGGGAGCGCGTCGTCGCAGCGCTCGATGCCGACCACGGGCAAGTGGTGATCGAAGGTTGGCGCAAGGGAACGGGAGACTCGATTCTTGATCGCATGCGCCGGCTCCAGGGTCTCGTGAGCGGCTTCCTCGTCACGTTCGTCGAGCGCGAGGGACGTATGGGTGGGACGAACCTCAACCTTGTTCCCGATCTGGTCAAGGCCGCCGGTGATGCCCGGGTCACAATCGCCGGCGGTGTCACGTCCCCGGAAGACATCGCGCAACTGGATGCGATGGGAGCCGACGCTCAAGTCGGAATGGCCTTGTACACCGGACGCCTCGACTTGGGCGACTCCATCGCGGCGCCGCTGCGCTCGGATCGTCCGGACGGGCTCTGGCCGACGATCGTTGTTGACGAGATGGGCATCGCCCTGGGTCTCACGTATTCCAGCGCCGAGAGTCTGCGCCACGCTGTGCGAACTCGGCGCGGTGTCTATCACTCGCGCAGCCGTGGATTGTGGATCAAGGGCGAATCGTCAGGAGACACTCAGCAACTGCTTCGAGTGGACCTGGACTGTGACCGCGACGAACTGCGGTTCACTGTCCGGCAGAATGGCCGGGGGTTCTGCCATGTCGGAACCCCAACGTGCTGGGGACCCGCTCGTGGGTTGCAGGCACTCGAAGATCGCATCGCCGCGAGTTCCCCCGCGTCTGCTGGCACGACTGCTGGCTCATACTCCGCGCGTCTGCTTGGCGATCCCGCCCTGCTCCATGCCAAGCTCGTGGAAGAGGCCGGCGAACTGGCCGAAGCAAGCGACAAGGCCAATGTCATGCATGAAGCCGCCGATCTCATGTACTTCGTTTGTGTGGCGATGCGCCGAGCCGGCATCAGACTCTTCGATGTCGCTGCGGAGTTGGATCGCCGGGGTCTCCGCGTCACTCGACGACCGGGAAACGCCAAGACCAGCCCGGGAGGCGCACCGTGACCCCTCCCCTTCTCCGAGTTGTTCAACCACACGAGATCACACCCCGGCGCGCCGGATGTGGCGGCGCCGTCGATGCCGCCACGCTCGCGGCCGCCGCCAGCATTCTCGATGACATCAAACGCTCGGGGGATGCCGCGGCGCTCGCGCACGCGCTGCGGCTGGGCGATCTGCGTGAGGGTGATCCGCATCTCTACACGCCCGCCG
>CAYMWG010000303.1:0-3722 GCA_964393765.1 uncultured Phycisphaeraceae bacterium | reverse complement strand
CACCCCCGGTAGGCGGGCACCCCATGCTTTGTTGACCACTTCGGGGTCCGGCGGGTTTCCCCGCCTGCGCAGGGCGGCGTCACGCCCCCGCCGGGGACGCCCTTCGACTTCACCGTGCGCCTCTTGCCGGGCGGTTCGCTCGAACTCAGGTGGAAGTGCGGCAAAGCCGGCGGGGACGGTCGAGACGATCTATGAGGCGAGCGGCAGATCGGCACCGGGGCGCTGGCCTCTGCTCATTGGGAACCAACTCTCAAGGGACCGTCGCCTGCACCCCCGTCATCCACCCGAGTTTCACGCCCACGAGCAGCGCGCCCGTCAGCAGTCCGAAGATCGCGCAGGCGATCTGGAACGGTCGGTCGCGCGTCGCCAGTTCCGTCGGGTCGTCGTACACGCCGTTCTCGATCTGGATGATGCAGCGCAGCAGCGCGTACGTCGCGGGCAGGAGTGTCAGCCACAGCAGGTTGAAGCCGATGGTGTACGTCGGACTCTGCGCGATCACATAATCGGAATAACTCAGCAGCGTCGCGACGCCGGTGACCACCACCGACATCCGAAGGAAGTCGTCGGTATAGAGCGCCTGCACCCGCCGGGCCGCCGCGGCATCGTCCCCGAGCATCAGCCGCTCGCCCAGGCGTTTGCCGAAGGCCAGGAACATCGAGACAAAGAACGTGCAACTGAGCAGCCACGCCGAGGGCGAGATGCCCACCGCTGCGCACCCGCCGAGCACGCGCAGCACAAAGCCCATCGCAAGACTGACGACGTCGAGCACGGGGTGCGACTTGAAGGAGAGCGTGTACATCGCCGTGTTGGCCGCATAGAGAACGATGCACAGGCCCAGGAGCGCGCGAGGCGAGGCGAGCGCGCCCGTGTGCGGCACGAGCAGCACCGCCGCGAGCGACAGCATGAGCAGCGCGCCGGCGAACAGCATGGCCGCGCCGGATGTGACGCGGCCCGCGGCGATCGGCCTCCCGCGCTTGCGCGGATGCACTCGGTCGGCCTCGCGGTCGCGGAGGTCGTTGATGACGTAGCCCGCGCTGGCGACAAAGCCGAACGCCAGGAACGCGCCGATGGTCCCCGCCACCGCGCCCTGCCACCCACGCGCGGCAAGGTCGGCCACGCCGTACACCGGGCCGATGAGGACAAAGCCGCCCTTGACCCACTGCTTGGGACGCGCGAGACGGATGAAGTCCGCCACGGGTCCGATCAAGCCGCGACGGTCGATCTCGACTGGTGCGCGGGCGGGGGTCGGGGATGAGGGAGAAGGGTCCATCAGGGTGCGGAGTTTATCGGCGGATGGGGCGCGGCGGGTGATCCGCGATCGGAACGGGACAGGAAGGAACTCAGAGCAGCAGAGAGAGCAGAGGTTCAGCAGAGAAGGCAGGGAAGAGGAATCCGGCGAGACAGCCTTGATGCTCCGTTCTTCACTCTGCTTTCCTCCGCTCTCTCTGATGCTCTGAGTTCCTCTTCCTCTTCTTCCAATCCCTACCTGCCGATCTGCCCCGGCTCGCCCCAGCGGACGGCATCGCGGAGGAGTTCCGCATCGCGCCCATCCGCCGCGCCATCGGCGTTCAGGTCGATCGGCGCTGCGGCCCACGCGACCAGGTCCTCGACATCCACCGCGCCATCGGCGTTGAGGTCGTACGTCGCGGGCACCGGAGAGGTGGTCGCGCCCTCGGGCGCGAGCGCATCGAGTTCCAGGCAGGTGACGAATGCTTCGGTGCCGCCGGAGGTCGCCGCGGCGGGGCCGGAGACTCGGATGCCCGTCGCGCTGGTCGGCGCAGCGAGCACGAGGTCGATGATCTGGAAGGGGCGCGCGGGGTCGAGCGGCTCGGAGAGCGTGAAGGGCGCCGGGGTCCACACGCCGCCGATGCGAAGGTGCAGCGTGAGGGAATCAAACCATCCGCCCTTGATCGGCGTGTCGGCGAAATGATCGCCCTCGATGAATCGGACGGCGGCAACATCGACAGCGCGGTCGTAGGTGGTGTCGAGCACGATGATGCTGCCGGGCGGGAGTGCGCAGCCCTGCGTGGAGAACATGCCGCGGCGGGTGCCGGGGTCTTCGAGGCCCGCGAAGTCGAGTTCGTAGCCGTTGCCGATCTGCGACACGAGCGGGGAGCCATAGCCCGCGCCGGGTGAGCAGGTGACCGAGCAGGCGGTGGAAACCATGCCGCCCTGGGCGAGGACGCGGTTGTTGGCGCTGCGCTGCGTGAGGCGCAGGAGCGGGTTGGCGCTGCGGGCATGGACCGGGAGCAGTGCATCGCCCGCGCTGCCGGGTGGCAGGAGATAGCCGCCGTCCGCCCCGAACCACGCGAGGCCATCGGCGGGAGTGAGCGCGACCCGACCGCCGGCATCGAGAACTTCCTGATCGACGATCGCGAGCATCCGCAGGGCCATCAACTCGAACGTGTCCTCGGAATAATGGCCTGGAACGTAGTCGGGCAGGTTGTCGCGGGTGCGGGAGATCCAGTAGCGGGAGGACATCACCGGACCGGGGAACTGCTTGCGAACGCCCGCATCGCCAAGCAACAGGCCCAGCAGCCCGCCCATCGTCGCCGTGCCGTTGTCAGAGTCCCAGCCCGAGAGCGTGCCGATGCGCGCGGTCTTGCGGAAGTCGCCCTCGCCGTACAGCAGCGCGATAAGGCCGGTTGCCAGATTGATGCTCGACTCAAACCAGCCTCGATAGACGAAGCCGGGGTTGGCCGGGCCGGGCACGGTGTAGCGCAGGTGGCACATGTCGCGTGTGCGCTCCCAGTCGTCCTTGTCGGGGTTGGCCAGGTAGTCCGCCAGAACGAAGTCCACGATGTCTGCGGACTTGGAGTTGTCGGGGATGAACTTGCGCGACTCGCGTACGAGCCACAAGGTGAGGGCCGGGCCTGCCAGGTCTCGCGGCGCCGTCGGTGCCAGGCTGTGCATCACAACGTACAACTGGGCGGAGAGTGCGGCGTGTCCGTGCGCGGTGGTACGGACGGGGAAGTCGGCCATTGCCAATGCGCGCTCCGGCATGCCGGGGCAGAGGAGGCCGAAGAACTCGGTGGTGAGTTGCGCATCGATCATCAGTGACTGCTCAACCGTCCACGCCGCGCCGTGAAGTTGACCCTGCGCCAGCGATGTCGCGGGTGGGAAGACGGCGCGGGACATGGCCTCCCGCGTCGCGGCGTTGGAGGCCCAAATGTAGTTGTTGACGTGCGCGATCCAGCCGTCGCGGATGTGCGCGGGTGTCAGGCGCTGGACGCCGTGCTGATCGTGCAGGTGCAGATAGACGTACTCGATATCCGTGTCGTCGTCCGCGTTCCAAGGGTCGTAGTGCGTGCGGAAGTCAAGCACGACACCCGGCGGCAGGCCGGGGAAGTGCAGCCCCCAATCCGCGTCCGTGAAGAAGGGGGGGTTGATCCGATGTCCCTCGGTCTGAAGGCCTGTCCAGTTGGCGATGCACTGCCCGAGCCAGAACCCTTCGAGCCTCTCCAGGTATTCCGCTCGGTCGAGGATGCGCACGCATTGCGCCCCGAGGCGGGGCGTACCGGCACCTGATGCAAAAATCGCGGCCACGAACGCCAGCCTGACCGTGCGCATACTCCTCATCAACCGATACCTTTCGGACAGGATGGGGGGAGTCCGTGCAAGGATGACCGCCCCGAGTTCACGGATCGCTAGGAAGTATGCAGCACACACCCGAGCAAAGCCAGAGGTATTCGCGCCAGCCCGCCCGTGAAGGGGGGGGGGGG
>CAYMWG010000302.1:0-3738 GCA_964393765.1 uncultured Phycisphaeraceae bacterium | reverse complement strand
GACTGGCAGTTCTGGGTCGCGACCGCGATCTTTGTTTTCGCCGCGGCGTGGCTTCTGCGGGCGGTCCTGCCCGTCCCCTGGCTCAGCGCCCGCCTGAGGCGGAAGAAGCACGAGCGCCGTGTGACGCTGACCGTCGAAGGCCAGCGGCCGGAGAAGGACACCAAGTAGCCGCGCGCCTTCAGCCCGCAGGGCCCACGAACATTGCCATGAAACCTCTTCAGCCTGCTTCAGCAGGCTTGCTCGCTTTCAGGCCAGGCCTTCAGGCCTGGTACTGAGGCCAGCGCACCCGTCTCCTGCCTTCTTCCTTCTGTCCTTCAGGCCGTTTCAACGGCCTTCCACTGTCTGGTCGCCTTCAGGCACATCCACCAGCATGATCCGTTCCAGTCTGTCAACGGCCTTTCCCGCCGCGTGGTGATCGCGCTGATGCGCGACGGAATCCACGACCCACGGCAGGTCTCGCTTGCCGAATGACACGACGCCGTAGCCGGTTTGCCAGGCCATCGCATCGTGTCCGCACGGCCCGTGGTTGATGTGGTGGGTCGATGCCCCTTTGAGGTCGCCGACCCACTTTGCGATCTTGATCGTCGGCGGAAGGCTGACCACCATGTGAACATGGTCCTCGATTCCGCCGACCTTGTGAACGATGACTTCCGCCGTAGCCAGTGCGCGATGAATGAGGTATTTGTAGAGAGGCAGTTGAACGCTCGGGGTGATGAGCGGCAAACTGTCCTTCGTGCGCCAGACCAGGTGATAGAACAGTTCCCAGTGGACGTTTCGCGGCATCACGGCAGTGTAACGGGAGCGCGTGCCTGAAGGCATAATGGGGGAAAGGCCGTTGAAACGGCCTGAATGACAGAAGGCGAAGGCAGTGTGGGGGCTGGGGCTGCGTTACCAGGCCTGAAGGTCTGGCCTGAAAGCGAGCAACGCCGCTGAAGCGGCCTGACTGAGGAGCAAGGCACGATGGGGAGGTGTTGGCCGGGGCATACCCGCCCTGATGGACCCTTGCTCTCACGGACCGTTGCGTCTCACCGTGTGCCGGCGTCGCCCAGATCAATCTGCCCGGTCGTCTCGAACCCCGCCGATGGCACCCGCACGCCGGTATCGAACAACAGTTCCGCGATTTTGCCCGGTGTGACATAGGTCATCGTGCCGCGCAGGCGGAAGTCCATCACACCTGTCGGTGCCGCATCGCTCGGCCCAAGCGAGACGACCGCGGGCAGGCGCAGTTGCTGCACACCGTTTCGCCGGAGCGTGGCCTCGGCGGAGCGCGTGCCGCGGAACACGTCACGCCCGTTGAGGGAGAGCGTGTACCTGATGTCCCGGAGCGGGAGCGCGATGTCGTTGTCGTTGAAGGCGTCGAGGGTGAACAGCATGGCCACGCCGTCGGCGGTGCGCCCCGAAACGGTTGCCGCGGCGTGCTCAAGGCGTGGAGCGGATGTGGTGCCGCAACCGCCCGCGAGGGTTGCGCCGACAACCAGCATCGCCGCCGCGACGGACTGTCCAAGTCGATTGAACATGCTCATCATGCCCGTAGGCTATCGGGCCCGGCCTCACGCCGTCGCCAGCGCGGCGGCAACATTCAGCGCGTTGAACCCCATATGCATGACGATGGGCGCGATCGGTGAGCGCGTCCTCTCGTACACAACGCCCAGGCCGACCCCGAGGATCGCCAAGGACGGCAGGGCGTTCCAACTCGCCGGGCCGCTGAGCGCGGCGGCGTGCGGCAGGACAAACGCCGCGCTGCTGAGTGCGATGCCCCAGAACGCATCACCCGCCGTTGCCGTGTCCGATCCGCCTCCCCCAACTCCCGCACCGTTC
This sequence comes from uncultured Phycisphaeraceae bacterium, assembly GCA_964393765.1. GTDB lineage: Bacteria > Planctomycetota > Phycisphaerae > Phycisphaerales > UBA1924 > JAHBXL01. The sequence continues at coordinate 1,920 of CAYMWG010000302.1, read as the reverse complement.
GCTCGCACCCGGATCGCCCGCAGCCGTGCGAGGCCGCTGATGATCGCCGATTGCAGGAAGACGCGGTACATGAGTTCCTCGACGACGGGCGCGCCGAGGATCGCCAGCCCGGCCCGCAGCCACGCGTGCCATTCGTGGCGGCGATCCACCATCTCGCGCAGCGCCGAGTGCCCGACCCGCGGCGGGTCGCCGCCCAGCGCGGTTGCCACTTGCGACAGGGCGATTCCAACTGTCAGGCAGAGGGGCAGAACGAGCAGCAGGCCGCCAAGGCCGCGGAGTGCATCGCGCCATGCTCCGCCGCGCTCGAACAGTCCGAGCGACCGGGCATCGGCCGCACCGTGTTCCCCACCCGACAAGCGCCCCGTGCGGGCGAGCAGGGCCGCGCACAGAATGCCGACCACGATCGCGAGGCAATACGCGCCGAGTTCTGCGAGTGCAGCGGTGTGCGGCTCGATTGCCGGGGCCGGTCCCTCGCCGACGGGCGGCGCGACACCCAGCGCCGAGGCGGTGAGCGCTGCGCCGACGCTGGCGGCCAGGAGCGTGGCGATACACGCCGCGAGCCACGCCGCGCTGTGAACGCGCGCGGGGTTGCGAAGTCTGCCAGCGGCCCCGAGCCGGGTCAGCGAGCCGGGGCGCAGGATGTCCCACCGCCACAGGTACGCGAGGCATAAGGGCGAGGCCAGGACAATCGCTGCGATGATGAGGTTTTCGAGGCTCGACATCGCACTCCTTCGGGCGGCTGGGGGCTGTTCCCGGCCCGCCCGCCTACCGATAATCCCCGCATGACCGGCGTGCTGGCGGAGATTATCGCAAACAAGCGGGAAGAAGTGGACCGCCGCAAGGCGGTGACATCGTTCGCGGAACTGGAGGCCCTGGTCGCCCAGCAGGAGCCGGCGCGGAACTTTTTCGCTGCGGTCACGCAGCACGCCAGCGCTTTCCGCACCTCGGTCATTGCCGAGATCAAGCGCAAGAGTCCCTCGGCCGGGTGGATACGACCGGAGTACGAGGCCGACACCTTCGATCCGGCGGTCGTCGCCAAGGGCTACTCCGCCAATGGGGCGGTGGCCATCTCATGCCTGACGGATGAGAAGTTCTTTGCGGGCCGACTCGGGTACATCGACCGCATCCGCGAGGCGGTGCCCCTGCCGGTGCTGCGGAAGGACTTCATCATCGACCCCTGGCAACTCTGGGAAAGCCGGGCCGCCGGGGCTGACGCTGTGCTGCTCATCGCCGAGTGCCTGAGTCTGGCCGAACTGCTGGACATGCAGATATTGGCGCAGCGGCTGGGCCTGACGACGCTGATCGAGGTCCACGGCATGGAGAACCTGCTGCGGATCAGGCCGCATGTGGGCTTCCCGCACCCGTCGTACATGCTCATCGGGATCAACAACCGCAACCTCGACAGCCAGACGGTCGACATCGGGCACAGTCTGCGGCTGGTGGACCTTGTGGAGAACACCAACGTCCTGGTGAGCGAATCGGGCATTCGCACGCCAGAAGACGTAATCCGGTTGCGACACGCGGGCATTCGGATCGTGCTCGTGGGTGAGAGTCTCATGCGGACGGCGGACCCGGGTGAAGCACTGGCCCGTCTCCTCAGGCGGGACTCTCTCGACGCAGAGCGATGACGTTTCGCGTGCGGGCATCCACCAAACCGGGGATCAGTCGTTGCCAACCCTCCAGCCCGCGAGCCCCGCAGGGTTTCGCGGCGAACTGCGTTGCGCACCAGTCGATCAAACCGCTGTTGAACAAGCGGTTCGCGCCGAGCGCAAACGCACCCGGGGCAAACACCGTGGGTACCATTGGCGGCCTTTCTCTCGATCAATAACCGAACAAAGTCCGTGCGGATGCGTTCCGCCAGGGAGACGACAACATGAATCGGATGATGTGGATGTTTGTGAGCGCAGTGGCCGCGGCCAC
>CAYMWG010000301.1:0-3743 GCA_964393765.1 uncultured Phycisphaeraceae bacterium | reverse complement strand
GGTGGGGGGTGGGGGGGTACTCATGCGTGGGCCTCGCTCAAAATGACACTCAGACGCTCGCGTGCCCGGGTGAGCAGTTTGTAAAAGCCGCTACGCGACACGCCCAGCGCGACCGATGCCGCGGCGTTCGGGTCGGCCTCCAGGTAGTACAGATGCAGTGCCAGCCGCTCGTTGTCGGGGAGTTGGTCCATCGCTCGCGAGAGCAGTTCGAGCCGCTCGCTGCGCACGGCTTCGTCCGCGGGCGATGCCGCCGCTGCGCGCCCCATCCCCGCGTGCGTTGTCGTGGTGTTGGTCATCGCGCCATGCTCCTCGGCCGCGCATCGCTCGTGCGCCCTGCGCCGTCTCTGCGAACGCCGACGCTCCGAGCAGACAAGCCGGGCGATGGCGTACAGCCACGACCGCACTCCGTCCGGGTCGGTGAGGCGGTCGAGCATCCGGTACGCGCGCAGGAATGTCTCCTGCAGCGCATCGTCGGCATCGGACTCCGAGATCGAGTTCTGACGGCACAGCGCCCGCACCACCGGCCCGTGCCGGTCATAGATCCGTGCGAACGACTTGTGCGCATCCGGGCTCATCCCGTCGCCGACCCGACCTGCTCGGACCAAGGCAAGGTCCCGGGCGTCGTCGGTCATCGAGGGAGGAATGGCCACTGCGGGCTGATTGTCTACGCAGCGGGGTAGGGTTGCACGGATCGCGCCCGAAAGGCTGAAAAGCCTCTGGAAAGCCACTACCCAGAACAAAAATAAAAAACCCAGCCGCGACCGGTCAGCTCGCGGCTGGGTGCGAGGACTGCTGAGCCCTCTCTCGCCTCTCTCTCACTCCGAATGCCTTGCCCCGACGCATGCTCTCTCGTTCCAACCGTCTCTCTCGCGACTCTCTCTCGCTCCTGAGGCCCGGCAGGGCCTCGTCGGCGGAACACACGCACCAAAGCAAAGGCAACCGTAGTAAAGGCAGGGACAATGTACTGGAAACGCGGGCGTTGTCAAGCAAGAAGTGCCGATTGGCACCCGATTCGACAGGATAACTGTATACTGAAGGCCATTTTAGGGGAGTTATCCACACTGCGCTCACGCACATCCCGAAGAAAACTGGCTTCCCCTGGCCATGCCTTGATTAGGGTACTCCATCACGTCGCTCGTGACTTCTCCACCTTCCCATCCCATTCCATGACCTTGTTCTGGCGGTACGCCTCAACCCCCATCTTGATGGCGACCATCGTCGCGCACCCAAGATCGACATTGCACGCCAGCGGTGCTCCTTCACGGATCGCATCCAGGAAGTTCCCCATGTGGTCACGCCGCGGCTCCGCCTTGATCTCAAACGCTGCTTCCCCCGCCCCGGGCTCCAGCCGCTCCTTCCCCTGATCGTCGTTGATGGACTTGCTCTCAACAACATCCGCGTTGTTCTTTCGGAACTGCTCGCGCCACGCCTCCTGCTCCCGCACCACAATCGCGCCGCTGTTGCCAGTATCGGACCCGCCGTTGAAACTCATCGTCGCGTGCTGGCCGCGGATCACCGTGTCCAGTCCGACATCGTTCGTCATCACCGATGCGAGCACCACGGTGTGCTCGCTCGGGTAATCGACCATCATCAGGAACGTGTCGGGGATGTCGCGCTCATCCTTCTCGAGAAACCGCCCGCCCGAAGCCACGACGCGCTTCGGGTACTCGCCGTCCGCCCCGCTGATCGCACGCAGCAGCGGCGCGAGCCGGTGATACAGCAGGTCCGTCGCCACGCCCCCGTTGTACGCAAAGTACTTCCTGAACCTGAAGAAGTGGTCCGCGTTCCAGTCGATCCTCGGCGCAAGCCCGTGCTCCGCTCCCAGCCACCTGTCCCACCAGACATACCCGTCGCTGCCCCTGGGCGCGCTCGGGCCTGCATCCGGGTCGATCCCCCAGTTGAACTGCCCGCCCGTCGAGTTCCGGCAATACGCCCCCTGGCTCCACACCACCTTGCCGATGCGCCCCTTGCCAATCGCCTCGCGCGCCTTGTAGTAGCCGTCGGCCGATGTCCCCTGCGGCCCCACCTGCAGCACGCGCTTCGTCCGATGCACCGCATCGCGGCACGCCAAGGCCTGCTCAATCGTGTGACTCAGCGGCTTTTCGACGTACACATCCTTCCCCGCCTCCATCGCCTCGATGGCGATCTTGGTGTGCCAGTGGTCGGGAGTGGCGATCAGCACCGCGTTGACATCCTTGTCATCCAGCACCTCGCGGTACTCCATTGTCCCCGGCCCTTTGCCGCCCGCCCCATCCGCCGCCGCACCGTTCTCGAGCACCAGCCGCGCCGCGTTGTTCAGCCGTCGCTGGTACACGTCGCACACACGCGACACCAAAATGTTCTCCGCCTCGCGACGCTTCACCAGCGACTCCAAATGGCTGGTCCCCATCCCCCCCGTGCCGATCACGCCCATCGCGATCCGGCTGTTGGCCCCGCGAATCCGCGCGTACGACAACGCCGGCATGAACGCCAGTCCCACACCACCGGCCAGCGCCGTCTTCAGAAAACCGCGCCGGCGAATGGTCATGTTTGCGATACGAGTCATCGGCTTCCTCCTGGGGTTCCCGACGAGTCTACCACATTGTGCCGGGTTTGACCGCGACCCCCACCTGCCGGTATCACTTCCAATCTCGGTCCCGCTTCCCTCCTTCCCTTTCCCCTTCCTCCGCTCCCTCTGCTCCCTCCGAGTTCCTTCCGAATCCCGCCCCCCCAAAAGGACCGCGAATGAACCGCCGCGACTTCGTCGTTTCCGCTTCCGCCGCCGTCAGCACGCTCGGCGCTGCCGCCCACGCCTCTCACACCTCTCACACCTCACACGCCGCTTCCGCCCAGCCGCCCCTCCGCACGCTCGGCACACCCTCGAAGAACTTCCGGCTCGCCTACGCGCCGCACTTCGGCATGTTCGCCGCGCACGCCAAGGACGACCTCGACCAGGTCCGCTTCGCCGCCGACCAGGGCTTCACCGCGTGGGAGGACAACGGCATGCGCGGCCGCACGAAAGACTTCCAGGACAAGTGCGGCAAACTCCTCGCCGAGCGCAAGATGACCATGGGTGTCTTCGTCGGTGCCGACATCGACTGGGGCAACCCCACACTCACCACCGGCAAGCCCGAGTTCTACGACAAGTTCACGACCGACCTCAAAGCCTCCGTCGAGGTCGCCAAGCGCCTCAACGCCAAGTGGTGTACGATCGTCCCCGGCGCTGAGGCCCGCAACATCCCCTTCGGAATCCAGACCGCCAACGTCATCGAGGCCTTCCGCCGCGGCTGCGATGTCTGCGAAAAAGGGAGCCTCGTCATGGTCCTCGAGCCCCTCAACTGGCGCGACCACGCCGGCCAGTTCGTCCGCTACTCAGACCACGCCTACACGATCATGAAGGGCGTCAAGCACCCCAGCGCGAAGATCCTCTTCGACATCTACCACCAGCAGGCCAGCGAAGGCAACCTCATTCCCAACATCGACCGCTGCTGGGATGAGACCGCCTACTTCCAGATCGGCGACAACCCCGGCCGCAACGAACCCGGCACCGGCGAGATCAACTACAAGAACGTCTTCAAGCACATCCACGCCAAGGGCTTCAAGGGCGTCCTCGGCATGGAACACGGCAACAGCCAGAACGGCAAGGACGGCGAGCAGCGCGTGATCGCGGCCTACAAAGAGGCTGATTCGTTCTAACCGATTCCTGGTGGCACTGCTCTCCAGAGCAGTGTGAGTTCGGTGGCACTGCTCTCCAGAGCAGTGTG
>CAYMWG010000300.1:0-3756 GCA_964393765.1 uncultured Phycisphaeraceae bacterium | reverse complement strand
GCTCGCTCCCCACGCTGCCCGATCCATGTGTTGCAGACGGCTGAAGAGATACAATGGGGGCAGGTCAGCCATGCTTGTGCTTTTGCGCACTGCGGATAACCGTGTTCACAATCGACCGATATTCACATTCTGAAACCGTCTTTTAGCGACATATTGCAGACGGAAGCTGCCACTCAATAATACCGTGACACCCACGTCGCTCTAAGTCCTGCTTGAGTTCGTCTAGATTAAGACCATCCTTCAGCTCAGATGTTCGTGTGTCCATTATAAAGTACTTATCAACACCACGGGGGGGCAGTGCGCTGATTGCACCTACAACGATCTCTTCAAGAATCGCAATACGAGTGACTGTAGCATCTGCCGCGGAAACAACGTGACCACTCCTACGAGGAACGACTACTTCATTGGTATGTTGGTTAAGCACCACAAAGTTGTGTCTGTCCGATGACCCGGAAAGGCGGTATCCGCCCGGAAGCTTCGCTTCTATTACCTGAGTCTGGTCAGGACAGCCCCATGCCAATGTGCATATCAGGAGGATGCACACGCCAGCCGTCCTTGCTAGTGTGATAGAATGCATTGCGTGTGGTCCTTGATTTTCAAACTGTCGCCCCCAAACCCGCGCCCAAAGTCGTACTGGATGTCGAATCCATTTCCTGGAGTATGGGGAAGAATGTTCTGCACATACCCACGTTCGGGCCAGGATATGCCTGTTCGGTCTCGCAGTTTTCTCAGCGTTTGCAAGACATCTAGGGGATCTGAAAAATGGTCTCTCATTCTAAATGTGATGTCGCAGCTAAACCACCAACGAATATGCGTGGCTCGCGGCACTTCGCATGACTCACCATCACTGCAATATCCGCATTCGACACCGAAGTGGCACTCATGGTCCGCGTATAAAAAATGTCCTCCGATCGAGAAAGTCCAATCGGTGTCCCAAAACCATCGCATCTCTTCAAGAGGCCCTTGCCCACTCGGTGATGCCTGCACGAAGGCGGATCGAGACACGTCAAGTCGTTTCGTCCCACTAAACTCATCATAATTAACTTGGGGTCCGACATAACAATCGCAGTGGTAGCCATCCGCCATGGCTTCGGCTTTAGCTTGCGCTATTGCCCGCACTCGAGCAACTTCTCCCGCCACGAGAGGCCTTATCGCGGGATGATTCTCATAGGCCTGTCCAAGCCCTGCGGAGCCAAGGTCTAACGTAGCACCATTTCCCACATAATACCATAGCACAAAACCAGCATTGCCAAATAATCCAAATGGATCCAACTGGGTAAGCGGCGGGTTTGCATACTGAAGCTGAGAACTTCCATCCACATACCCCATCGGGTCCCTTCTCGTCCACCTCCCCAGCCCAAAGTGCAGCACCCTGTGCCGCACATGCGCGAGTTCGGGCACCCCCCCATCCCCATCGTGCTCATACCCCGCGTAGCCCTTGCGGTTTGCGATGTCGGGTGCCGAGAGCTTCCAGCGCCCGCCCACGACCGCCTTGGCGTACGAGGCGTTGAAGATCGTCTGATCCGCGGTGGTGATAGTGCCGCTCTTGTTCAGGTCAGCGCGGAGATTCCCCGCGGCGTAGTCAGCGTCAAAGGCGTTGCTGTCGTCCTTGGTGACCGTCCCGTCCTTGTTGTGGTCGGCGGGCGTGAGCAGGAACGGAACCCCGTACGCCCGGTACTTGTCCCACTCCTGGATGTCCCCGGCGTTATCGACGATCACCGACACATCCGCTCGCCAGTTCTGCGCGTAGTAATGCCGCTGCTCCCGGATCCCGTCCGGGGTGCCCGTCCAGCCGCCCCCCCCGTTGTTGTCCTTGTCGCGCAGAACCACGGTGTCAATGTAACTCGAACCCCCGTGCCCCGCAAGCCCGGCCCTCACACCCCGCGTCATGGGCATCCGGCAAACCACGCGCTGAGGAACGCGAAGATGTCGGGCACGCCGATCCCACCGCTCTCGTCGAAGTCCGCGCGGCAGGCGATCTCACAGTTCCCGATCACTCCGAAGTCCGATGGCCCGTTGCCCGCCCCGGTCGCGCCCCCGGTGTTGTGCGCGCTCACGCTCCAGAAGTACACGCCGCCGTCGAGCACGCCCGCCGGCACATCCAGGCTCGTGCCCGTGATGCCCGCCTGCGACAGGACGGGAGCGCTCATGTTCGCGCTTGTGCTGACCTGCACCGTGTAGGACTGCGCGCGTTCCGCGGCGGTCCATGCCAACTTGGGCGTCGGCGAGGTGATGTACCTCCCGTCCTGCGGGCTGGTGAGGATGAAGGGGCCGGGTGCCGCGATGTTGAAGATCGCCGCTGCCAGCGCAGCCCGTGTGCCGGGAGCAGCGCCAACGGGTGTTCCGGACCCGGTCTCGGCGTTGCCGAGGCGCACGCGATCCTGCGCTGCCGAACCGTCGTTGCTGGCGCAGGCGAGCCCGCCAACCTCCAGCCAGACGGTCGCGAGAGTTGTCTGAGCAAAGGCCACATCGAAGAAACCGAGCAGGACAGGCGCATTGGGGACGGGGAATCCGCCGCTCACCGCGCTGTAGCCGTCGGAGTAAGGTACATGCCGAACTCCGTACTCCGATGCCGCGAGCATCAGAACGTTGTTGTACTCGGTCCCCGCGCCGCTCACGGCGGGCGTGAAGAGGCCGCCCGAGTTCCAGCGCAGGTTGCCAAGGTGGGAGGGGTTGAAAAGCGTCAGGCCCGAGAGCGTCGCCGGCCCGTCGGCATCAATGTTGAAACTCACGGCGTTCCACGCCGTGGCCGACCCGCCCGTCTGCGCGACCGCCCAGATGTACAGCCGCGCGCTCGCGCCCAGATTGGGCACGGGCGCCAACGGCGCGTTGAGTTCCGGAGGCGTGGGTGTCGCTTGCCCCGGCGCGGACGGGAGTGTGCCGGGGTCACCGGCTGAAAGGAGCAACGTCAGCGTGTTCTGTGCCGACGCGATGCACACGTTTCCGAACACGACAACCACAGCGATTACGGCTTGAGCCACTCTGACATTCATTTTTTGACTCTCCCCATAACAGGCGACAACCCGACCGCAGCGCATGAACACATTGAGCGTGGCAGTTCAAGTGCAATAATAACCTATTCAGGGGATATCTCTGGCTGAAATTGGATTTTACCAGCCCAATTCAGGTTGTTCCGCGCCGGTGTCAGCACGACTCTCGGATAAGTCTTGACTCCATCAAGACTTCCGTTCTTTCGCCGATGCTGCGGGCAAACTCAGCAACCCGCAAACCATGCCGCCAGGAACACAAAGATGTCCGGTATATCCGTGTCACCATCGAGGTCAACATCGGACACGCGGTCGGATGCGAACCACGCGCTGAGGAACGCGAAGATGTCCGGCACGTTCGCCGCGCCGCTCGCGTCAAAGTCCGCGATGCAGTCCGAGATCGCCGGGCCCGAGTCAGGCTGGAGCAGGTTCTCGATCACGCCGTCGGGGTCGAGACTGTCGGGGATCGTTCGCGAAGATGCGAGGTCAAAGATCGGCCCGATGCTCTGACCCGCGAGCGGGTGGTCCGTGTCCGCCACCCACTGGCCCAGCGCGGTGTTGAACCGCAGCGCCCGGCACACGCCCTGCGACTCGAACACCAGCGTGCCCCGGTGCGTCACCTGGATAGCTCGCGGCTCGATGACCTGCGGACCCGCGATTACGTCGGCAACCAGCAGCCCCGTGAACGGCGATCGCGTGACTTTCCACAGCGGCCCGGGCGCGCCCGGCGTGCTGCTCGCGATGAACATCGCGCCGCTCACAGGGTCGA
>CAYMWG010000299.1:0-3784 GCA_964393765.1 uncultured Phycisphaeraceae bacterium | reverse complement strand
CGCGGGCGAAGATGCTCGCGATCTCGTCCAGCCGCTCGTCCGCCGTCATGTCCGCTGGGTCCGTCGGGTCGGGGCGCAGAGACATCGCGCACTCCTTCCGGAGATGCTCACCCGTGACCGTCCGTGGTCGGTCGAGGTGCTCGTGGTTCGGTCGCGGGCGACGCGATGCCGCCGGCTACTGGATACCTACGCAGCGGGGTCTTGAAGTCGCGCGCGAGGCTCCCGAAGGCAACCCATGCGTTAACCTCACGGGGCGTGTCTGCTGTTGAAAAGCATGCCCCGGCGGTTTAGCGCCGGGGCACACTGAGTGCTTTGGTGCTACTTCTTGCCGCCACCCCCCTTCCCGCTGTTGTGGGCGGCGGCGCTCTGGGCCTTGGCAGCGAAGCTGCCCTTGGCGACTTGGCCCCCGCCCGCCTTGGCAGTCGCACTCTGGATGCGTGCAGCGGCCGATGGCGTCATCGGCGTGTGGCCCTGCGAACCCTGGCTTCCCTGAGACGTGTTCTCTGACATGATCGAACCTCCAAATTGGCCGAGACCGTGATGCCCGACGCAGGCGCACGGCCTCGTGCCGGTGCGGACTATGAACGGGCGGACACGGTGAGCGGGACGCGTGCAGCGCCCCAGTCGTAGCGACCGCCCCGAGCGTTGAATCGAGCGGCGTCGAAAGTCACGGCGCTGAACGCGGCCGCGACGCCGACATCGAGAATGGGCGGCGAGTAGATGTAGCGGCCACCCACGTTGCTGAAGAAGCGGCCCAGGGGATCGATCATCGCGTAGGACCCGGTCATGTCCTCGTTGGACTCGGCTGCCACGGTGATGCCGTGGGCCCCAAGCCTGCGATGTCGATCCACGAAGGCCTGAAACTGGTCTGACGTGATCAGCAGCGGCTTGACAGTGCCGTCGTTCTGCCCGTCGATCGGCAGAACCTGGAACACCTTCCACCGCTCCGGCCGAGCGCGCAGCACGAAGTCAGTCATGTCCTCCTGCCAGTTCAGCGAGGTGACCACGGTGTTGAGCTTCACCCGGATGCGGCGATCGTGCAGTCGTCGGAAGTGCTCGATGGACTTGGCGACGTGGTCGCCCCGGCCCCGACCGAGAGCGGCTTGGGTCGCTTCGTCCGCTGAGTCCACCGAGAGGCCAACCCAATCGATGCAGTCCGGGACCGCTTCGAGAAGGCGTTGAAGGCGGAACCCGTTCGTCACGAGCGTGTTGACGAACCCCAGATCACGAGACTGCCGCAGCAGCGCGGGGAGGTGGGGGCAGAGCGTTGGCTCGCCGCCGACGAAGGTGAGCTTCTCGACGCCCTCGGGACGGAGCATTGCGATGACGCGACGAGCGTCGGCCTCGGCGAGCCCGCTTCGGATCGCCCGGAGCGCGGGGTCATCGTCGAAGACGGCGTAGCAGAACGAACAGCGGAGATTGCAGGGCTTCCAGAGGTGGAAGTTGACTGCGGGCGGAATGTGGGTGTGCATGAGTTGTTCCTTTGGGGAGATCTGGGGCCACGCTCGCTCGCGCGAACGTGACCGCCCAACGGAACCGCGGTGCCCGTGAGGGCAAGTGGGCGCAGAGTGCGCACCGGACGGCGGTGTGGATGGAAACCGATGATGTCTACTTCGAAGTCGGTTCGGTTGTCCGACGTGCCTCCTCTTCTCGGGTTTGGCTTGCCCCGTCCTGATCGATGGAGTCGCCAAGTCCCAGGCTGGTCAAGTGAGCCTGGCGCAACCACCAGAACGCATCAAACACCGCACGGCGTGGCGAAAGGCCCTTCGGAAGGCTCGGCTGGTGCCGGAGTTCCGCATACGCCTTCGCCGCCACTTCACGCACGGTGTCGTCCGGATCGTTCTTGCTGATCCGGTTCAGCACATGATGTCCCTTGCCCTTTGGATTTACGCACAGAGCACGCGCCGCTTGAATGAACCCCTCGCGCCACGCCGCATCGGCTTCAACGGGGCCGCCTTCGGATTGGCCGTCGCGGCGTTCTCGCGTCTTGAGTCGCTCCAGGCAGAACAGTGCGAACTCGGTTCGATATCGGTCGAGTTGAGCATCGTCCGCTTGCTCCGGCCTCATGTAGTGGTGCAGCAGGTTCATCAGGCTCCGAGGGATCATCTCCCACGGTCCCGGTGGGTCATCCGGCTTGTTCGTCGGCCAATACCGCAGGTCGAATCCGATCGCCCGAGCGTTCGTCGCCCTGAACGCGAGCAACAGCGGCTTGGTTGCTTGCCAGAGCGATCCGAGCTTGAAGAGCACGAAGATGCAGCTGCGAAAGTGTGGATCGAGTTTCCTGAGCTGCTCGGCGTCCTCTTCGCCGGCGCGCCGCAGGAGTGGACGAAGGCGCCCGATGTCATCGGCCGCCGCCCGCACGACCCGCGTCCGGCAGTCATCCGATACCCATTCGCCCGACGCGTCGATCGCCATCCAAGCGAAGCGCAGCCACACATGCCGCAGTTCATCTGGAGCGACCTCGAACGAACACGCTCGCCGGTCGGCCTCTTCAAACACCTTGCGGCAGATGGCAGCGAAGTCCTTCCCCCGATCCGCGAAGAACTCGGGATGGGTGTGGTTCTCGAATCGGGGCCAGATGCCGAAGGCATACGCGAGGGCTCGTGCGAGCCTGAGGAAGTCAGGAAGGCCCAGGTCTGGCATGCCCGCGAGGAGATGCTCGGCAGCGCGTGCGCCCTGTAGTTCCAGCCAGAGTTGAAGACAGGTGGGGTCGGTGGCGTAGTCGTTGCGATTGCCGTATCCGCGCTGGAAGTCCCACCAATCTGGCTGGTCACCGAACGCGAGGAGCTTCTCACGCGAGACCACGTCCGCAGGAGTGATCGCCTTGGCGATTGCGAAGCGCAGGGTAATCCACATGGCACTCGTCGGGTCGGTGCTTGGCCGGAGCGCGCGGATTCGGAGGAAGGCAGCCCCGAAGTCCACGCCATGTTTTCGACAGGTATCCACGCAGGACCGAAGGCGTTTGATCGCCTCGGTCTGCTCGGCCGTGGGTTCGTCTCGCGGAGGCGGAAGGTGGTTTACCGCGAAGGTGTCGAGCAGCACGCCGACGGCGGCATCACGGTCACCGTTCGACTTCTTCCAAGCCTTGCCAAGCTCTTCGAGCAGAAACAGCGGGATGTCGGCGGCTTGAGCGGATGAATAGGGCATTCCCTCCGCGAGGCCGTGAAGATCCAGTACCGCCGAGGCGATCCATGCGGCATCGTCCACCGTCATCCCTTGGTCGGTGAGCTTCCGGCGCGCGACGGAGCCGAGAGAGACTGCGCGCGGTTCAGTGAGTTTGGGTCTTGGCACGTTGCACCATTCAGGCCCTTGGGCGGAAGTGGATTTCCCGATCGAAACGGCTGTGCCGCCGATCGCCTCGGGTGAGTGTCCGTGGAGGGCACTCTGGGGTGGGCCGAAAGGGCCCGAGCTCAAGCGATCACCAAGAGCATAGGCAAGGCCGTGACGTTGGTGCGGAAGGCCCCCAAGAGCAACCCTCCTGTTAAGCTCAGGCCACCCGTCAACCAGAGAGCGCGAGAGTCCGAGAGGGTTGCCGCCGGTGGGGCGAGAGCAACCGTGGGGGTTGGCGTCGGACCCCGAGATTCGGCTTCAAGACCGAGAGCGCGGCGGGCGGACCTCCAAGCGCCGAAAGCCCCGCCACTGCGGGACTTTCCGCGACCGGGCCGGGTGGCGTCCCGAGAGGCCGACCCGTAAACCAAAACGCCGTCACGTTTCCGTGACGGCGTCGGTAACTCCCCGACCAGGATTCGAACCTGGAACCTAGCGGTTAACAGCCGCTCGCTCT
>CAYMWG010000298.1:0-3799 GCA_964393765.1 uncultured Phycisphaeraceae bacterium | reverse complement strand
CCGCCGCCCCGCCCGCCGGCACCGCCTCCGATATCGCCGGGTTCACACGCCACCGCTCCGCGAGCGTGAAGCGGTCCCACGCGCTCACCATCGTCCCGTCGTTGACGATCACCATCTCACCCGCCACCGTCGGCAGCACCAGCAGGTTCTCCGCGCCCCGCGGCAGGCCCGGCTCCAGCAAATCCTTCCTAAGGTCTTCATCCATCTCGCCCTGCGGCCCATACGCCGCGGACCACAGCGGCTTGCTGACCAGGCCCTCGGTCCGCAGGGGCGCGGCCTGCTCCATCGGTCCCTGGCCACGCGCCAGCGCCGCGGCGGGCCAGCGGATCGGCTCCTCGCCCGGCAGCGCTTGCTCGGCCCAGCGCTGCGCGAGCGCCCGCACCTCGATACGCGCGATGTACCGCGCCACCTGCGAGAGGATCGCCGCACTGTCGCGCCCCAACTCGGCGCGCCTGTCTGGGTGGTCCTCCAGTTGCTTAAGCGTTCGCAGCGCCGCCTCGAACCGCGCCGACTCCAGTTGCTCCTGTGCGATGCGCAGCGCCGCCTCGAAGCCCGGCGCCGTCATCAGGCACTGCCGCTCCAGCGCGCCCACCTCGCCGCGCTCCAGCATCGCCGCAGCACGCGGGCCGATGTTCTGGCGGTAGCGGTCCAGAAGCCGCGCATCGCCGAAGACCAGCCGGTGCACCGACTCGCGAACGCTGATAAACAGGTCCACATCCCCCGGTACCGGCAGCACTCGGTCGGGCTGCTCATCCAGCAGGGCCTGCAGGACCCGCACCGCCTCATCGATGTTGCCCGCGCCCAGGTGGTCGCGCACGCGTGAGAACGTCTCCGCCGCGACCGGCGAGTCGTCCACATACACGGGGTTGAGTTGCACCGCCGCCTGCTGGGCGCGGCATTCCGCCGCCCAGCGCCCCAGCGCCCGCGCTCCAAACACGCTGTTCCGGTGGGTTCGCATACGCTTGAACTCCTGGGCGTCAACCTCTTCATACCCGCCCGAGAAGGCGGGGTTTGAAATGGGTTGCTCCTTGTCTCATCATTGATCGGCACAACCCGGCCCGCCTGATGGGACGCTGCCGCCCGGCCCGGCTCCCCCAGCCCGCACATCCGGCAGCACCGCCCGCACCTTTGGCCCTGCGCGCTCCCTGAGGCCCATGCGCCGCCCGATCCCTGCCTCTCCCCCGCAAGGAGTGGCAGGCCCATGCACACCGCACCAGTCTCCATCGCGTCCGCCGGGCCGGGCGATTCACTCGCGTTTTTCTCCACGCGCCAGGTGCGCGTCTGCTGGCTCGTCTTCGCGATCGCCGTCCTCAGCCTCGCCGACCTGCACATGACCCTCGAGCACCTCACGAGCATCGGCATGGGCGAGGCCAACCCCATCGCCCGGCTCATCATGTCCGCCAACTCGCCCGCCGCGCTCATCGCCTGGAAACTCACCAGCGTCATCGCGGCGTGCCTCGCGTTCTACGCCGGACGGCGCAAGTTGGTCGGCGAGGCCGCGGCGTGGTTCTGCTGCCTCGTCCTCATCTGGCTCATCTTCCGCTGGGATGCCTACGCGACGGAACTCGCGAGCGTCTGCCCGCAGATCCACTTCCTCAACCAGGCCGACGCGACCCTGTGGGTGACAATGACGCCGTGATCAAACCCTCTCATCCACCGCCAGCGCGCACATCAACTCGATCCCCGTCGCCAGCGCATCGTCGTTGAAGTCGTATTCGGGCTGGTGCAGGCTCGGGTACGTCTGTCGCCCCGGCGGGCGCACGCCAAGGATGAAGAAGCACGCCGGCGCGTGCTGCCCGTAGTACGAGAAGTCCTCGCCCCCCATCGTCGGCGTCGGCACCTCGCGCACACGCGCCGCCCCCACCGTCTCGCGCGCCACGCGGAAGAACCGCTGGGTCAGCAGCGGGTCGTTGTGCGTGACCGGGTACCCCTCCTCCCATCTGATCCTGGCCTCGCACCCCATCGCCGCGGCCACGCCCGTCGCGATCGCGCACACCCGCTCCCGCCCCATCTTCCGCATCTCGGGCGTCAGCGTCCGCATCGTGCCGCTGAGCATCACCGAGCGCGGGATCACGTTGTGCGCAAGGCCGCCGTGGATCGTCGCCACCGTCACCACGAGGCACTCGGTCGGCGCCGCGTTGCGCGAGCACACCGTCTGCAGCGCCACGACCACCTGCGATGCCGCCACCACCGGGTCACGCGAGAGTTGCGGGTACGCCGCGTGTGACTGCTCCCCGACAATCTCAAAGTGGAAGTTGTCCGTCGCCGCCAGCAGCGGCCCGGGGCGAGAGCCGACATCGCCCAGCTCATACTGCGGCCAGCCGTGCAGTCCGAACACCCGATCCACCTTCGGCCCCAGGCGAGAGCCGTTCATCGCGCCATCCTCGCACATGCGTTTCCCGCCCGCGCCGCCCTCCTCCGCGGGCTGGAAGATCAGCGTCACCGGGTTGGGCCGGTGATCGAGTTTGCTCAGCACCCGCGCCACGCCCAGCAGGTTGGCCGTGTGCCCGTCGTGCCCGCACGCGTGCATGACGCCCGGGTGCTTCGACGTGTACGCAGCGCCGGTCGCCTCCTCAATGGGCAGCGCATCCATGTCCGCCCGCAGCGCCACAGCGCCACGCACCGGCGCACCCTTTCCCCCCGGTCCAGTCGCCGGGATATGCGCCAGCACACCCGTGCCGCCCGCCATGCCGGGCACAAACTCCACCCCCAGCCTCGTCAACTCGTCGCACACCACGCGGCTGGTCCGCTTCTCCTGGTACGCGAGTTCGGGGTGTGCGTGCAGGTCACGGCGAATGGCAATCACCACCGGGAGTTCCGCTCGGATCAGTTCAGAGAGTTTGTTGGTCATGGCTGATGCTTGGAAGGTACGGCCCATCAGAGCCCCGAGCGCAAGCGAGTGGGTTGCGCGGGCCGCCCGCGGACTGTTTCGACAAGTACTCCCGCACAACCCGTCGCTCGCGCTCCGGGCTCTGAGGGTCGTGCATCTAGTCCGGCAACGGCTCGGCCACGGGCGTTGGATCAACACCCTGCACGGGCTGCCCGCCCGGCCGCTCATCGGTTGTGCCTTGCAGGTACGCGTTCTCGCCGCGCCGCGCGTGCCCGAGACGCAGTTCCTCGCTCAGACGCGCCCGCTCTCGCTGCAAGCGGTCGATCCACCAAGGCTGGGTCTCGCGCAGCAGCGCCCGCTGCACGCGCCGCGCTGTCACCTCGTTGCCGCGGTTGAGCAGTTGATCCACCAGGATCGACCGGCGCAGCGCGGGCTGAAAGTTCTCATCGCGCTTGAGCGATTCCTCGTACCAGCGCCCCGCCTCCTCAAGATAGTTCAGCCCGTCCCACAGCGCGCCCAGGTTGTAGTACGGCAGCGGATCGCGTGGCGAGACCTCCGCCGCGATCATGAACGCCTCCGCCGCCTTCTGGTTCTCGCCCCGCTTCATCAGCAGGCGGCCCATGTTGTTCCACGCCGCGGGCGTCTCACGGTGCAGTTGCACCGCCTCGAGATACTTCGCCTCCGCGTCGTCCTCGTAGCCCTTGTACTCAAGCCGCTGGGCCGCGCGGACCAGGTCCATCGCCTTGGCGCGGTTCGCCGCTTCCTCCGCGAAGTCGGGCGCCACAGGCGGCGTGTACTGCCGGCACCCTCCGGCCAGCGCCGCCAGCGCGACAAGCGCCGCCACCGCCGCGCCCAAGCCGCGCACCCTGGCCCCGCCCCGTTCCTCGCGCCCCGTCGTCGACATGGTCATCATTTCCTCGTCTCCCAGCGGACAAACTTGATGTCCATGCTCCAGCCCCCCGTGCCCGG
>CAYMWG010000297.1:0-3802 GCA_964393765.1 uncultured Phycisphaeraceae bacterium | reverse complement strand
GAAATGGGTGACTGCCTCCACTGCGGTTACGCGCTCGACGGCCTTGTCCGCGCGGCCGATGGTCTGGTGATCTGCCCGGAGTGCGGCGTGGGCGCCATCTTGGCGATTCTTCCTCCGCGCGGAAACGCGGTGCCCCCATTGATTCTCAGGGCAGTCCGGCCTGAACCCTTTCCGGGTCCGGAAATTCCCGCTCCAGCCCCGACTTGAAGTCCGTCACCGCCGAGTACACCGGCGCGTGCAGCCGCTCGATCTCGCCGGTGCGCGTCGCGACCGTCGAGAACGCGGCGTCCAGTTGCGCCAGGTCATTCGTCCAGACGGCAACGTGGAACTCGCCGAGTTCCGGCGGGCCGAAGCCGAACTTCCGCCGGCACAGCCGCCACCCCTCGATCTTGCCCTCGCGCTGCAGGTAGCCGAGGTACGCATCGACCGCGCGGCTGAACTCAAGGTCCAGCCGCGAGTCCTTCAGGTTGAACCACATGTTGTAGTAGTTCATGGTCGGAAGGGGGAAAGCGACGGAGCGACAGAGCGACGAAGGGACACACGCGTCATTCCATAATCCTTGCGTACAGCGCCCCATCAATCCCCAGGAACTCGCGCATGTGCTCGTCGTACGACTCGCCGTCCTGCTCGCGCGAAAGGTCCAGCCGCAACTCGTTGATGACCTTCGTGCCCTGCCCGATCCACGCGTTGAACGTCTCCTGCGAGATGTTCCCGTGGATCCACGCGCCGAGTTTGCCGCGGAACGGCGGCCTGGCCATCTTCGTCCCCGGCCGCCCGGTCTTGTGATCGATGAACGTGCCGGGCGGGAACGATGCCGGGTCGGGTCGTTCGCCGCTCTCCCCACCCCCGCCCCCACCCAGCAGGCTGATCCCTTCTTTCTTCCCGGCTGGCTTGCCCGCCACCTCCGGCACATCGCGCCCGAGTTGCCTGAGCAGGTCGCCCAGCGCGTTCTTGGGCATCAGGTCGCCGCGCTCCGCCGCGATCGTGTAGCCGCGAACGGCCAACTGCGCAGCGCGGTCCCGGTCGCCCGCACCCCCGGCCTTGATCAGCGACTCCGTGGCCATCTGATACGCCTTGCTCATCCCCGGCACGAGTTCGGTGCAGCGAACAAAACTCTCCGCCGCCTCGGCGTGGCGGCCCGCCTGGACCAGCGCCTGCGCGAGCGAGAAGTGGGCCATCTCGTTGTCCGGATCGGCCTGGGCCATGTTCTGAAACTGGGCGATGCGTCGGTCAAGGTCGCTCATGCTGCAACGGTAGGTTGCGGTAGGTGGGAAGTGCGAAGTCGGAACGGGGAACGAAACGCCGGGCTTGCGACACGCTCTTCCATCCGTTCCGACTCCCGACCTCACACTTCCCCATCCCGCTTCGTCTCAGACCTATCCTCCGCAAATGGCGACGCTCCTCTGCATCCCCATAATGGTGGAGGATGAGCCGACCGCTCTCCGGGATGCGGCCGAGGCGCGCGATGCCGGGGCCGACATCGTCGAGTTCCGCATTGATGCCTTCTTCTCCGGTTCCGTCGGCCCCGAGGGACACCTTGACGGCCGTGAGGTCCGCGCCATCCTCCGCCTTGTGCGCGACTGCCCGCTTCCGTGTATCGTCACCTGCCGCGCCGCGGCCGAAGCCGGGGGCGCGAGCGATGCCGGCTACGACGGCGACGACATGGCGCGCATTGCGCTGTACGAGATGCTGGGCACAGCGGGCGACGAGCGGTCGGTGCTATCCGGGGAGAGAGCGGGTGCCGGAGGAAGGTGGCACGCGCCGCGCTACATCGACGTCGAACTCGCAACCTACTCCCGCAGCGCCAACATCCGCCAGAAGATCGAACTCGCGGTCGATCACCCCGCCCAGCGCAGGCTGGTTTCCACCGGCCTGATCCTCTCGTTCCACGATTTTACCGGGCGACCGACCGACCTGATGCGCCGGATCGAAGTGATCGCGCATGAGCCCGCAGCGCGCGTGGCCAAGGTGGCCATCACCGCCCGTTCCGTGCGCGACAACCTCGAACTGTTCGATCTGCTGGCCGAGAACGCCGCGGGCAAGCCGATGATCGCGCTGGCGATGGGACGATTCGGGGTGATGTCCCGCGTGCTGGCGCCCAAGTTCGGCGGCTTTCTTACTTATGCCTCGCTCCGGCCCGGAGCGGGCACCGCGCCCGGCCAGCCGACCGTCCGCGACCTATTGGACGTGTATCGTTTCCGGTCGATCAACAAGCGCACCCGGGTTCTGGGCCTGATCGGCTGGCCAGTTGAGCACTCGCTCTCGCCGGTCGTCCACAACGCCGGCTTCGAGGCCTACCGCGCCGATTCGTGGGACGAGTCCGAGCCGGATTCCTGCAACGCCGTTTATCTTCCGCTGCCCGTCGGCGCCGAGTACGAGCACTTCAAGGCCACGCTCGATGTGCTCGTCGAGCACCCGCGCCTCGACTTTGCGGGCTGCTCCGTCACCGTCCCGCACAAGCAGCACCTGGTGCGCTTCGCGGGTGAACGGATCGCCTCCGGCGATGCGCGATGGTTGATCGACGCCGTGAGCACATTGGCCGGCGCGGCCAATACGCTGATTGTGGACCGCCAGGGCGGAACATACACCGCTGCCCGGGTCATCAACACCGATGCCCCCGCCGCGGCGGGCTGCCTCGAGCAGGCGCTCGGGTCCCTGGCCGGGAAGAAGATCGCGCTCTTTGGCGCGGGCGGGGTCGCGAGGGCGATCGGCGCGGGCCTGCTTTTGGAGGGTGCGAGTTTTGTAGTCCTGAACCGCTCGCGCGAGAACGCGGAGAACCTCGCCGATGACCTTCGTTCCCGTGCGCCCGATGCAGCGGCACGCCTGCACATCACTGCCGCCGACCCGGCCGAACTGCCGTTGCTGGAAGCCGATGCGGTCGTCAACTGCACGCCGCAGGGCATGACCGGTGGCCCAGCGCCCAAGGCCTGCGCGGTCGAGCCTGCTCTCCTGCGCGACTGGGCCGGCGCGTTGCGAGCGAGGGGCGGCGGCTCGGTCGAGCCGGTCGTCTTCGACACGGTGTACAACCCCCTGCGCACGCCCCTGCTGGCCGCGGCGGACGAACTCGGGCTGGCGTGCATCGACGGTCTGGGGATGTTCGTCGCGCAAGCGGGGATGCAGTTCACGGCGTGGACGGACCGGGCCGCGCCGCTGCGACTGTTTGACCGCATCTGCCGCGATGCACTGGGCGGATGAGTGCTTTCCGCGCAGCCCTTCATACCGTGGTCGTCGCCGCTCCGCACTCCGGGCACCTCTCGCCTTTTAGGCCGCGGAGGTCGTAGCCGCAGGCCTGGCAGTCGGTGGGGCGCAAGCGGTGGCGCTTGGCGCACAAATATCCTGCTGGCACGCCGAAAGCGAGGCCAATAGCCCAGAGAGGCACAGCGATTTCAACCGTTTGAAAAGTTTCGTCCCGCGCCACGCTTCCCCAATACAACATATATTGGGCGCGATGGCGCCGCATGACGTACGCCTCGGGTTTCCCGTGGTGCTCCCCGTATTCCCAACTCACGGCAAGACAGCCCCGACTTATCGCGATGAAGTCAAAGGCGTGAAGCCCCAAAACGCCTACCCACCAGCACGAAGCGAGCCACGCGAGGGCTGACGCCACGGCAGCCAAGGTGCAAAGCCACATCACCACCGTAATCACTCGGGGTGTCAGACACCTACGCATCGAACCCTCACCAAAGAGAGGGGCGGCCCGTTGGCCGCCCCCGTGATCACAAACACGGCCTGTTTCACTGGAAGATTCTAGTGTCCTGACTTGAACAAGGGCGCAACCGATTGAGGGGATGGCGCGTATCGA
>CAYMWG010000296.1:0-3803 GCA_964393765.1 uncultured Phycisphaeraceae bacterium | reverse complement strand
CTGCTGCCCCGTCTGCCCCCGTTCCTGCCCCCGTCGCCCCCGTACCCGGCGTGCCCTCATCCGTTCCTGGGCAACCCGCGCCCATGCAGCCGGTGCCGGGCGCACCCGCCAATCCTGGTGGTGGTGGGGGCGTGCAACCCAGCGTTGTGCCAGCGCCGCCCATCCCCGTGCCAACGGGTCCGTCGTTTCTCGACAAGGTCATCACCGCGAGGCAGTCGCAAGATTGGACATTGAAAGTGCATGTCCACCTCGCGGCCTATCAGACCGACCCGAACAAACTCGGCAAGCCCGGCTACAAGGAACTGCAGGTCATCCCGCTGAAGTTCGACACCGCCGCGGTGGTGTTCCCTGTCCCCTACTCCTCGGCGAGCCACACCACCAACTCCGATGGCATCAGGGGAACGCTGCTGTTCGACGATCGGCCGGTCGACAAGGAGTTCGATTTCGCCGACAACTACGCCGGCGGCACGCGCCTGGCCCGGTGGGAGATGCTGAACAAGCAGGGACGGCAGGTGGACCTGAACATCGAGATCCCGATGACCTGCTTCGAGACTATCTTCGACGAGAAACTGGCCGAGAAGGCGATCTGGCCGGTGGGCGGGGTGTGGCCGGGGGAGGCGGCCTCAACCTTTGGCCCTCAACTTGGCGTGGATTATGAATCGCCCGTGATCGCGGCGAAGTTGAGCGAGTGGACCAAGGGCAAGGACGCCAAGACACTCAAGCCGGTCGTGCTCGCAAAGTTTCTTGCGCTGCGCGTTCTCGAAGCCATCCAGCCTTCAGGCCTCGGGCTGGTGAGCGACCGCAACGGGCAACTCGAGGGGTTCGCGCTCCAGGGGGCTTCGCGCACGCTTGAACTCGGGCGAGGGAGCGAGCACGACATCGCCTGCCTGCTCTGCGCCGTATACCGGGCCGCGGGCCTGCCGGCTCGCACGGTCATTGGCTACGACGTGAAGGCGACACCTGGACAGGAAGACACGGTCTTCCGGCGCAACGATGACGACAACGAGGACTTGCGGTCGTGGGTCGAGTTCTACCTGTTCGACGCGGCTGCAAACAAAGGGATCTGGGTGCCGGTCGATGTGGCACGCGCACGCCAGAGTTCGAGCCGGGCAACAGCGCTCGACAAGCCGATGCGGTACTTCGGGACCAACGATGAACTCGACGATGTCCTGCCGGTGGCGTTCCAGTATCACCCGCCCACGACGGTGGTGGCGCATGGCTCTCCGGCGTTCTGGGGATGGCTGACAACGCCGCGCCTGCAGCAGGGCGCATCGCAGTTCATCAGGTTCCAGGCGATGAACACGCCCAAGAGGGGAAAGCCAAAGCAGCGGGACACGGGTCGGTAGTGTTCGACCTGTAAGCTGCGTCCGGCACGGAGTGCCGGTCCACCACAGACAGGCAAACCGGCACGGAGTGCCTGCCGACCAGGAATCACGGCCAGTCTGGGCGCGGCAGGAACGTGTATTTCGGTGTCGTGTTGACAATCCCCGGCGGCACGCTCAGCAGTGTGCCGACGTGGAAGTCCATAAACAGCAGGTTCGCGTCCACGCGATTGGTGTTGTACCAGCGGTGCTTGCGGTCGCCCTCCTCCTGATAGTTGTAGATGGGGTGCGATCCCAGCACCCATGTTTTAGTCATGTCCAGGACGTAAGGCATCTTGCCGCCGTCCTGTGGGATGAGTGTTGTGCGGGCCTCGCCGTCGAGCGTGTGGTCGTTGAGTGTGTAACTCGAACCCAGCAGGTCGTACATGCTCAGCACATAGCCGATGCCGGGGACTTCGCCGCCCTTGTCGGAGGGCGACTTGAACATCTCGAGTTCGAAGGGGTTGTTCTCCGAGTCGGGCGGCACATCGCGATCGAGCAGGTAGCGGTTCAGGGGGCGTCGCTCCGGGCCGTATTCGTCGATGCCGTACGCCGGGAGCGTGCCCTTCTTGCCGCCAAAGAGCGCGCCGATGTTGGTGATGTACCCGCCGCCAACGTCCACTCGCACCTGGGGCAGGGTGTTGTCGTAGTCCTGCATATACAGCGAGATGCCGATGCCGAGTTGCTGGAGTCGTGAGGCGCAGACGGTCGCGCGGGCGGCGTTGCGGGCTGCGCCCAGCGCCGGAAGCAGCAGCCCGACCAGCAGCGCGATGATGGCTATGACCACCAGCAACTCGATGAGCGTGAAAGCGCGTGGAACGCGAAGGGCGAGGACGTGCGGGGAGTGCTTGTTCATAGCGGGCGTGGGGCGGTGTGCGTCCGGGTGCGGGAAAGCAGAACCCGATGATACGGCCAGATTACCCGCAGGTTGCGGAACTCACTTCGGGTTCTGAACGGGTCGTTGCGGCGTGGCAAGATCAAACCACTGCCAAGGCGAGGGCGGGGGGTATTGGCAGGCCCGGGCGGATGATCGGCACGTTGGCCCGCTCGCGCCACAAGGCCAACTGAGTTCGGCGGTAAAGGTCTCGCTCCCGCATCCCCGACACCAGGGCCAACGCGCTGGCGCGGACCCTCGTCCGCAACGCGCCGTCGCTCGCGAAATCAAACAATCGGCTTGCCACAGCCCGTGTGGAGGCGTCTCGGGCAAGACACTCGGGCAACGCGGAAAGCATGGCTTGCGCGATGGGGTGGGCCGCCGCGACCACTGGGACGCCGGCGGCCAGGCTCGCGCACAGGAGCGTTGCGCCCGACGTGGGCTTGCCGTCATCGGGTGCATCCCAGACCGAGACGTCCGCGGCAGCGATGAGCGATTCGATGGGGAGCGCGGAGGCGAGCGTGCCCCAGCGGCGACCGTGCCCGGCGACAAAGCGATCACCCCGGCGCGCATTCGTCGTGCCACGCGGGAGCAGCCCGACGATGCGGACGCCGCCGACATGCTGCAGACCGATCTGGAACGCGAAGCGCATCGCGTCCGCCGCCGCGGGCGGGTCGGCCAGGAGCAGCACGGCCACATCGGCATCTTCGAGACCCAGTGCTTCGCGCGCACGCTTGCGGCTTATGCTGGCGTCCGCGGGACAACGCTTCGGTAGCGGCGGCGCGGGCGCAAGCCGGATGTTGTCGCGCATCCGCAGTGCGCCGCGCCCGCTGGACGCGAGGGGTGCCCAGGCCTCGCGGCTCATCAGATCGAGGGTTAGCAGGGTGGTGTCGTCGAGTGCGCGCGAATCGCGCGCGGACTTACCGCTATGCAGCGGTGGGCGTGCGAGAAGCGCACAGCGTGGGAGGACGCGCTTGCCGAACGCCGCACGGGCGGCCGCGAGCATCCGGACCGACCAGCACTGCACCAAGTCGGGTGCCGGCTCGCCGAGGTCGTCGGTGCGGTGGTTGAGAAGCGCTCTCAGGCCCCCGCCCGCCGATTCGGCCCGTCCGATTCGTGTCCCGACGCGGTCGGTCGAGTGCAGGCCCGCCGCCGCGGCGCACCGCTCGCCGATGGAATCGGTGACAAGCCAGAGCGCGTGGGCCGCCTCGGCGATGCTCATGGCCGCGCGGCAGGCCAGCATCGGCTCCTGGCCGTCGTGAGGATCGAGAAGGTGCAGTATGCGGAGCATGGGGTGTGCGGGACAAACGGAACTATTGGTCATCACCCGCGGCGGGGTTCGTCAGCCCCTGGCCGTTGCACGTCCCGTCGGGGCGGTTGCAGCACTTCTTGTATTTCCGTCCCGTGCCCTGCGGGCATGTGTCGTTGCGGCCCAGTCGCTTCTCCGTCTTGAGGGTCGGCACGTTCTTTGTTTGCTCCCCGCCGCCCGCGCTCCCAGCGCGCTGGGCGGCATCGAGATCGCGCTGCTGACGGTCGCTCATGGGCGAAGTCGCGGCGGCGGCTGCGGC
>CAYMWG010000295.1:0-3804 GCA_964393765.1 uncultured Phycisphaeraceae bacterium | reverse complement strand
TGCTGCTTTGCTGCTTTGCCGTCAGGCCGCCTCGGCCTGCGTTCCCGCCACGCCGTCGCGCGTGACATAGAACAGTTCCGACGAGATCGGGTAGGGCAAGCGCCGGTAGTCCTGCTTCACGCGACTGCGCAGGCGATCAATGAACGGCTCGGGCCCGCCCGTGAGCGCGACGAACATGTCCCGCGCCGGCAGACCGACGTAGAAATCGCCGCCCAGTTGCGGCGCGAGTTTCTCGAACAGGCGGCTCATCAGCACGCGTGCGGCGTCGTAGCCGTCCTGCTCCGCGAGGATCGCCGCCTTCCCGCCCTCCTTGCTCTGCACCACCTGGAAGTTCAACTCCGGCAGGTACTGGTCAAGGTTCTTGCGCGAGATCTCCTCGAGTTCCTCGGCGGTCACGCTCCACCGGATCATCTGCTCGGTGGTCACGCTCACGGTCATCTGCGGCAGGTCGATGACGAACACGATCACCGTGCCATTGACGAACGGCACATACGCCACCTGCTCGCGTGAGAGGTGCTGGAAGATCGTCTCGGGCTGGATCCGCGGCATGATCCGCGGGCGCACAAAGTCAAAACTCGCTCCGGCGAGTTGGATCGTCTCGGAGTTGAACAGGTTGTCGAGGTAGTGCTCGACAATCTCCGTACCCCGGTCCGGGTCGTGCCGAACAAGCCGGAACAGATTCTCAAGGTCGAGGCGGCGACCGTCCACCACCATCTCTCGCGGCCCGACCAACTGGATGGAGTGCTCCGGGCCTTGACGGCGCAGCATGGCCGCGACGGTCTCGGCGAAGGCTTCGGGCTCGTGGGGCATTCGTGGCATAACGCACTTCTGTATACGTCGGGTCGCCGGTCGTGGGTCTGGCAGTGACGAGAGTCGCTTCGAGGGAGCCGGTGGAGGAAAGCAGGGCGAGACTCAATCCATCGACCGCTGATGGGGCGAAGTCCACTTGGAGCCGAGAACTCCATACACTCGTCTGTCGGGCTATGACCGCT
This sequence comes from uncultured Phycisphaeraceae bacterium, assembly GCA_964393765.1. Taxonomy (GTDB): domain Bacteria; phylum Planctomycetota; class Phycisphaerae; order Phycisphaerales; family UBA1924; genus JAHBXL01. The sequence continues at coordinate 2,812 of CAYMWG010000295.1, read as the reverse complement.
TGTGTTCCGCGTGTGTTCGACGAGCGGTCGTGGACGATACTCATTCCGGGGGATGACACTCGCATCCGTCAGTCCGCCGGACTTTGGTGTGCCCTTGCGAAGACGGCGTGTGCGGCGGTTTGGGCGCGACTTGGCGATCGGCGGTCAACTTGGCTATATTTGGCAGCGTTCCGCGTGCCGACCAAACGGGCTACGACCCGCCCGGCACGGCGCGTTGTCAGGTTCCCCGGGGTTGTGGGAAACGAGATGTTGGATCACCCAGCCACGTCGGTGGCCTTTGGAGAAGCCCAGTGACGCCCCAAGAGATTGAGTCGAAGGTGATCGAGATCGTCGCGAACCAGATGGGCACCGACAAGGCCCAGATCAGCCGGGCCACCTCCTTTGTCGAGGACCTCAACGCCGACTCCCTCGACACCGTCGAGTTGGTCATGGAACTCGAGGACGAGTTCGAGACCAACATCCCCGACGAGCAGGCCGAGAAGATCAAGACTGTTGGCCAGGCCATCGATTTCATCATGCAGGCGCAGGGCAAGGAGGGCTAAACCCTCCGGCAGCCCCCCTCTCCGCTCTGCGGGTTGCTTCTCTCAGTCACACAAATGCCCAGCCCGCGCCATCCAGCCCGTGTCGTCATCACCGGGATGGGGGCCCTCACCAACCTTGGCCTCACCGCCGAGTCCACCTGGGAGGGGATGCGAGAGGGCCGCAGCGGCATCAGCCTGATCGACCTTCCCGAGTTTGCCAGGTACGACGGCAAATGGTCGGTCAAGATCGCGGGGCAGATCCACGGATGGACGCCGCCGGCGGACATCCTCGAACATCGAGAGGCCAAGCGGATGGACCGCTTCAGCCACTTCGGCGTCTGCGCCGGGGTGCAGGCGGCCCGTCATTCGGGGATCGATTTTTCCAAGGAAGACCCGGAGCGCTGCGGCGTGGTGATTGGGTCGGGTGTCGGGGGGATCATCACCATTGAGGAGGGCGTGGGTGTGATGCTCGCGCGTGGCCCTGATCGGCTCAGCCCCTTTACGGTGCCGCGATTGATGGTCAACGCCGCGGCGGGGAACCTGTCGATCCTGCTCGGCCTGCAAGGCCCCGCGACGGCTCATGCGACCGCGTGCGCGAGTTCCGGTCACGCCATGGGCGATGCGATGGAACTGCTCCGCAGCGGCAAGTGCGATGTGGTGCTCGCCGGCGGGGCGGAGGCGGCCATCAGCCCCATCTGCGTGGGGGCCTTCATGGTCATGCGGGCGCTTTCAACCCGAAATGATGAGCCGACGAAGGCATCGCGCCCCTTCGACAAGGACCGCGACGGCTTTGTGCTGGGCGAGGGCGCGGGGATGTTCGTGCTCGAGACTGAGGAGCACGCGCGCAACCGGGGCGCGACGATCTACGCGGAGTTGGTGGGGCACGCCAATGCCGCCGACGCCTACCACATCACCGCTCCCGACAGCGCGGGCAAGGGCGCCATCCGGTCGATGCGATGGGCGCTCGAGGACGCGGGCCTGAACCCCGAGCAGATCGGGTACATCAACGCCCACGGCACCAGCACGCCGCTGGGCGACACCGCCGAGACGCTCGCGGTTTCCTCGCTCTTTGGCGATCACGCGCTGCGGAGCCGTGGCGGGAAACTCATGATGAGTTCGACCAAGAGCATGCACGGGCACGGCCTCGGCGCCTCGGGCGCGATCGAGACCATCGCGTGCATCCACGCCGTGCGCGAGGGCGTCATCGCGCCGACCATCAACCTCGACAACCCCGACCCCCTGATCGACCTCGATCTTGTCCCCCACCATGCCAAAGAGCGGCGCGTCGAGTATGTGATGAACAACACCTTCGGCTTCGGCGGTCACAACGTGACGCTGATTATCGGGCGTTATCAGTAGTGCTTCCGGCTCCATCACGCCGGGGCTTTCCCTCCCAGCACCTGCTCCTCCAGACCCTGCCCCGCGGTTGCCGATAACACGTCCATGCCCTCGGACATCCGCGCCATCCTGAGCCTCGAGGTCCCGATCATCGTCCTGCTCGGGGAGCGCCTGATGAAGACCTCCGAGGTTGTCCACCTGGTGCCGGGGGCGATCATCGAGATCCCCAAGAACGCGGAGGATGAACTGGCTCTCCAGGTCAACAACAAGCCCATCGGCACCGGCCAGGCCGTCAAGGTGGGCGAGAACTTCGGGCTCCGGGTCTCGTTCATCGGCGACCTCCGCGCACGCATCGATGCCCTCGCGGGCAAGCCGGCGGAGGCAGACAGGCGAAGCGATGCCGCGATTCCCGCGCCGCTGGTCGCCGGAACTGTGCCGCAGCCCGGCGCGCCGAGCGATGGGCTGGCCGCGGCGGCGTAAGTTCCATTGCAAAGGATGCCAACCCCGGCCGCGCGACTCCCGCGACCGGCAGCGCGAATCTGCCGATGATTACCCTTCCGCCCGCTCAGATGGGGCCGCGCCACGACCGCCCGGACACAGGGACCGCCAAGCCATGCCGCGTGACATTCCTGTTGGCAACGGCGACCTGCTCATCAACTTCGATGAGTTCTATCGCGTGCGCGATCTCTATTACCCGCACGTGGGGCGCTTCAACCACACGGCGGGGCATGTGCAGCGGTTCGGCGTCTGGGCCGACGGCCAGTTCGCGTGGATCGAGGACCCGTCGTGGGAGCGGCACCTTGGATACCGCGAGAACTCGCTGGTGACGGAGGTGCGGCTCGTCAACCATCGCCTGGAACTCGAACTCGTCTGCAACGATGTTGTGGACTTCCACGAGGCGGTGTTCATCCGGCGCATCACGGTGCGAGACAGGCGGCCCAATGGTCATGGGG
>CAYMWG010000294.1:0-3817 GCA_964393765.1 uncultured Phycisphaeraceae bacterium | reverse complement strand
CGTACAGCACTTCAAGCAGCCCTCGATCAAGCGCAAGCCCCCGGATCGCCGGCGCCGACATCGCGTTGTACTTGTCCGGCTCCACCATCGCCAGGTCCGGGTCGGCGATGGGCGACTCCCCGTCGTAATCCGTCTCGAACATCGTGCGGAGCGCCCAGTACCGGCTCGCGTACAACTCGAACGCCGACTCCGGGCTGTCCGCCAAGTCCGCCATCGGCGACACGCCGCTCTTCGCTGGCGAGAGCTGGTCCTCCATCACGACGAGGTCCGACCCGAACAGCACGCGCCCGCTCCACTTGTCGAAGAACGCCCGCGTCGCGCTCACCGGGTGCTTGCTCAACTCCCGCACCACCCACTTCGTCGCCGACGTGTCGAGATAGAGGTTGGGGTGGCGCGTCAACAACCCATCCAGGAAGCCCAGGTCCTCCGGCCAGCCGCCCATGTGGGCGGCGATCCACGGGCTGGTGAACCGGTCGAGCATCCGCTCCAGCGCCTCGTAGTGTGACCGCTTGGCGCCGTACTTCGCCGCATCGGCATACTTGGTCGCGAACCAGATGTCGGGGTCGGCGACGTGCACCATGTACATCATCCCGAGCGACCGCCCCGCCTCGCACGCCGCCACCCGCGCCGGGCTGTCGATCTCGGCGACATCTGTCGCGCCGGGCAGTATGTCCCGCAGCCGCGGCGACGCCCAGATCTTCATGATGCGGGCATCAAACTCCTTGCGGAACCGCTCGACGGTCCGGGCATACCCGCCGCCGTGCGCTGACGCCCTGTCGGGGTCGCCCCACGTCGGGATGGCAATGAACCGAACCGTGTCGCCCAGCGCGTCCCGCACCGCCGCGGCCGCGCCGATCTGCGTCATCGAGTAGGTCCTGACCACGCCGAAGAGTCTGCGCACCTCGTCGTAGAGGCGGCTGGCCCGCTCACCGGCGATGTGCGTGTGCGCATCGATGATCGGCACCTCCGGCGGGCCAAGCCTTGCCGCCTCGGCGCGGTAGTCCAGCCCGAGTCGGTTCGCTGAGGTTGGCGGTCGGGCGGGTGCAGTCATCCCCGAATCCTACCTGCCTTGACGTGTCGCCCTCTCCCCCGTCGCCGACGGGGGAGATGTCAGCGAAGCTGACAGTGGGGGTGAAGTTCTTTCGCGCGTAGGGCGGGCGAGACCATGCACCAAGCTTCCCCTCGCGTCAATCCCCGCTCTTCTCTGCTGCCCTCTGCTTACTCTGCTCCTCTGAGTTCCTTCCTGCTCCCACCGCCCATGCCCACCAACTACCGCATCGCGCTCGCGCACGACTGGCTCTGCGGCTATCGCGGCGGAGAAGCCGTTCTCGACCGGCTGGCGCGGATCGTCCTGGCGGATCATGTCGCGGCTGGCCTGTATGTGATGACCGATGACGGCCAGCCGCTCACGGACGCCATCGATGCACTCGCGCACACCAGGTCTGCTCTTTCAAGCCTCCCCGGCGGAAGCGGACGATTCCGGCGCTGGCTGCTGCCGCTGTACCCGCGCGCTGTCGCGCAACTCTCCGGGAAACTCGGCGCCGCCCACAAACGCCAGCCCATCTCCTTGCTGGTTTCCACCTCATCCGCGGCGATCAAGGGGCTGCGTCCGCCTCCTGGCGTTCCGCACCTGTGCTACTGCCACACCCCGGCGCGATACATCTGGTCGCAGTCGGCCCAGTACGAGGCGGGCCTGCGCGGCGTAGGGCTGCGCCTGGTGCGCGAGCGCTACCGCGCGTGGGACCGCGCCAGTGCGCAGGGCGTGACCCGCTTCATCGCCAACTCGCAGCACACCGCGCGCGAGATCGAGCGATGCTTTGGGATGCCCTCGGCGGTAGTGCATCCCCCCGTGCGAACCGAGTTCTTCACTCCTGACCCAGCGATCCAGCGCGAAGACTTCTGGCTCTGCGTCGGCGCGCTTGAACCGTACAAGCGCGTGGAGATCGCCATCGCCGCCGCCGCGCTGGCCGGCAAGCGGCTGGTGGTCGTGGGCACCGGCTCATGCGAGCGTGCCCTGCGAAGCGCGGCCGGGCCGGATACGGTCTTTGAGGGAGGAGTGAACCACGAAAGGCTTCGCGACCTCTACCGACGGGCCGCCGTCCTCCTCTTTCCGCAGGTGGAAGACTTCGGCATTGTCGCGGTCGAGGCCCAGGCCTGCGGCCTGCCCGTTGTCGCGGCGGGCGCGGGCGGTGCGCTCGACAGCGTGCAACACGGAAGCACGGGTGAACTCGTCACCGCGCCGACCGCGGACTCGCTCGCCGCGGCCGCGGTGCGCGTAACCGGATGCGTGCTGCGGGATGCAAGGCCGTGGGCCCAGCGCTGCCGCGCCAACGCCGTCAACTTCAGCGAAGAACGCTTCGATTGCGCGATGCGTTCAGAGATGCTCAGCCTGCTGCCCGCGAGTACATGATCGGGGCCGCCGGGTCGGGTACTGGCCGCACGGTCACCGTGCCCACGGGTTGCCCGATCGGCCCGCCCATCCCCGGCTCCTGGAGAACATGGTCGATGGCCAGGTTGAGCGCCCTGACCGCGAGAACCTGCCCGATGTAGATCTCGTGGTCCGCCTCGAGGTCGTAGTGGCGCACGACCTCGCAGTCGATCGCCGCGAGCGCGCGCACGGGGATCGGCGCGGTGCTGACGAGCCGCATGATCTCGAGCGTGTCGAACGGGTCGCCCTCATCGCGCCCGTCGAACTTCCGCATGAGCAGGCGGTTTGACCTGTCGAGCAGCACCAGCGCAAAGGTGTGGCTGTCGCGGATGAGCGTCGCGATCCGGTGGCCCGTGGGCACGGCGACGGCGATCGAGACCGGCTCATCGGCGCACTGCATCGCCCGGCGAACGAACACACCGCCGCGGCGTTGCTCGAACGCCGAGGTCAGCACGCAGGCCATCGAGGGCAACAGCCCCATGACCCGCTCGAGTTCGGGCGATGCCGATGCGTTCATTGCCTCCGCTGCCTCCGCGAACCTGCCCTTCGTGGGTGGTGCCCCTCGCGAAATGCGCGCGGTCACCGGCTGAACCCACGGATAGACGGGAACAGCATACCACCCTAATCAAGGTAATACGAACGCCCGCCGAGGTCTAGCGCCCATTGTTTGCCCACCGACAGTCCGCAAACTATCCCCAATACCCCAAGTTGTGGCCTTTGGTGTTGCATTGTGTTGAAGAGTGGGAGATAATCCCACGATCGCCGCCCGGGAGTCCATGAAGTGCTCTTCACAGGTCATTCAGAGCACAGCATCGACTCCAAGCAGCGGGTCTCGGTCCCGGCCAAGGTCCGCAACCAATGGGACCAGGATCGAGATGGAACGGCCTGGTACTGCGTCCCCTGGCCCACGGGGTGTATCCGGCTCTACACGGAGAAGGCCTTCAAGAGCCTTGCCCACCGGCCCGGAGCGTCTTTGACGCCGGGAGAAGAGGAGTCAGAACTCGAACTGCAGTTGTTCGGCCTCGCGGAACGGATCGAGATGGACAGCGCGGGCCGGATCGCCCTGCCCAAGGCCCACCTGGAACTGACGGAACTCAAGAACGAGGTCGTGATCGTCGGAGTTCTCAACCGCCTGGAAATCTGGGACCGCGGCTCATGGAAGGCCCGGCTCAAGGAAAGGTTCAACGCCCTGCCCCACCTGGTGGCGAGGATCGAAGCCAAGAAGAACGGCCGCCCCGCGGCAGGTTAGAGAGAGTTGGAGAGAGAGACGGTTGGAGAGAGAGACCGGTTGAGAGAGAGACCGGTTGAGAGAGAGACCGGGTTGGGACGGAGCCCACCCGCACGCCCCGGAAACGGGGCAACGCGGGTTTTGACAATCTGAGTTTGTAC
>CAYMWG010000293.1:0-3829 GCA_964393765.1 uncultured Phycisphaeraceae bacterium | reverse complement strand
CGTTCGTGGTCATCGAATCCGTCACAATCCCAGGCGTCACGTTGAACTGGGGGATAGCAACGTTCGGGCTGCGGCTTGCTGAGTTTGGGCACACCCCGCGCATCTCGGGCCCGCTCCCGCCCTCGCCGGGCACCAGCCCGTTGGCCTTCTCCCAGGCCTCCTGCTGGGCCTTGATCCCAACGTGATCCAGCGCAACAGCCCCCGCCTCTCGCGGCGGCACCCCGCCCCATGCACAGGCTCCGGCCGCGGCGACAATCATTGCGGCCGCTCCAAACAGGCTTCGCTGACTCACTCTCCACCTTCCTTCCGGGAATCTCGTTCCCATGTGACACCCGCCAGCCGCGGCAGGACCTCCCCCTATTCCGTGGCCCGCCCCACTCCACTCCATTATTCAGATCTCAACTTGTACCACACGCCTTGGATATCCGCAACAGTCCTTTAGGCCAAACACCCCAAGTTCAAGGATTATCGCTCCCGGCGAGGGTCGGCCTGCATCCGCCCGAACTCGTCAGTGGACCCCCAGCACCCCTGCCCGGGTAACGCGTGGCCAAGCGCCGCAAGGAAAACGTCCCGACCCACCTCAACCGCCCCGAGCCGCAGGGTGTGCGGGTTGGCGATTTGCACATCGAGCAGGCGATACCCGGCGCGCCGCAGGTGCGCGGCGAGCATCACAAGGCACACCTTTGAAGCGTCCGTACCCCCCCTCTCTGGGCGGCAGAACATGCTTTCGGCGAAGAACGCGGCACCGATCGAGACGCCATAGATGCCGCCCACCAGTTGCCGTTGCGAACCCGCTCCCCTCCAGGCCTCGACCGAGTGCGCGTGGCCCAGTTGGTGCAGCCCTGTGTACGCGCCGATCATCTCCTCGCTGATCCACGCACCGTCGAGCCCATCCCCCCCTCGCGGCGCAGCGCACGCCCGCATGACTCCCTCGAACGTCTCATCGGTGGTCAACTCAAACACGCTGCGCCGGATCGTTCGCGCCAGCGACCGAGAAACATGCACGCCGCCCTCCGCCAGCGACAGTACGGCCCTCGGGTCGGGCGAGTACCACCCGATCCGGCCAGTCTTTCCGCAGCGCATGTCCGCCATCGGGAAAAAGCCCGCCGAATACGCCGCCAGCAGCAGTTCAGGCGTCAGCGACGGCGGGGCGGGAGGAGTTGTGGATGGGTGGCTTCTTCCCACCGATTACAGTATCGCTTCACTTGCCGCCCGCCGGAGCCCTCCGATGCCCGTCCCCATGTTCGCCTTTGTCTCCGTGCTCGCCTGGCCCCCGGGGTGGGAGCGCCCGCGGATGGTCGATGCGCTGGCCCGGTGCGTCGGCCTCGATCCTCCCGATGCCGACCTCCGCGCCGCCAAACCGCCACCGCTGGCGATCACACGGATGGAGCAGCGACCCGCCGGTGCCGCCGTGGCCGCGCTGCGAGACCTCGGCATCCGCGCGTTCGCACCTACGAGGCGACAGATCGACGGCCTGGACCGCCCCATCCTCGCGAAGCGGATTTCCCCGGCACAGGGCGCGACCTCACCCATGTACCTCATCGAGCCGTGGCGCGGCGAATCCGCCGGACTCCTCATGTCCGACGTCTTTCTCATTCTCCGCGCCCAAGTTGCCTCCACCCGCTCCACCGCAGCCGACCCGATCACCCAGGTGGGCTTCGACACCGCCACCGGCGTGATGTCCCTGGATCGCGTGCTGGGACGCACGCCGCGAACGAGCCTCGCTCAGGTCATTGAGTTGCACTGTCTCGATGGCCGGCGCATCCGCATCGATGCCAACAAGTTCAACTTCGATTGCCTGGGCGACGACCGGGCAATGGCCGATGCCGTCAACGCCGATCTTCTCGCCGACCGCCTCATCGCCCAGGCCCCTCGTGCTGCCGTGGAAGCGGGCTTCCAAGACTTTTCACCCCCGCCCGGTGCCAGTCGGCCCCTCGACCCCGGTTCGCCGCTGTTCCGCTCCCGGATGCCCGAGTTCGAGTTCTACTCGGGCTGGCTCCATATCCTTCACAGGATTGCACTGGACGCCTGAAATCGCTGGTTCACAAACCCGAATAGTCGCTGAGGGAGCACCGCCATGGAATCGCAGGAACTTGTCACACAGTTGCTCAATGAAGAGGTTCTGATCCCCTTCCTCGTCACCTTCGGGATCGTGTCCATCGTGCTCTTCCGCACTGCCGCGGCGATAGTGGCCTCCGTGGCACGCGAGCGCACCCGGCGAGAGATCGCCGCCTACATCGCCGAGGGCTCCATGACGCCCGAGCAGGGCGAGAAACTCATGAAGGCCGGGCCGAAGGGCACCTGCTAGTCCTGCAACGCGTTCCGTCACGCTCGGAGGCAGACCATGTATCCGCACACACTCGCCAGTGATTTTATTGACCTCATCCCGGTGATCGCCGTCGGCGGGGGCGTCGTGATCGCCCTCGTCTGGATTGTTTTCGCCACTCTCGACTCGATCATCAAGGCGCGCGCCAAGGAAACGACTCGGCGCGAACTCGCGGCTTATGTCGCCGAGGGCTCGATGACCGCCGCCGATGCCACCAACATCATCAACGCGGGGCGCAGCAGCAAGGCCTCCGCGGCGTGCCCCGCCGACTTCCAGCCAGCGGCTGCCCGGCGGGCCTGATACCGAAATCCAAGCAATCGTGTGCCACGACCGCCGGCATTGAGCGATCGGTGCGGGGCACCCCGCAGAGGCTGCCTACGCGCAGATCATTTTCAGGACGCGCAGCGCTTCCGCGATGGACCACGCCTGCGCCGGGCACCCCCCCGCACGCTGCGGCTGGTCTTCCGACCAGTCCCCGTCGTAGACCTCCGCGATCTGCCCGATGCACGTTCCGTTTGCGGCACGCGCTGGCCCCGGCGCGATGCGGTGAAGAACCGGCTCAAGCAGTGAGCGTGCCTCAACCCTCGACGCGGCACTGAACTCCCCAGCCCGCAGAACCGCCTCGGCCAGCGGACCCAGCAACCAGGGCCATGCCGTCCCCTGGTGGTACGCGCTGTCCCGCGCAAACAGCGTCCCCTCGTACCTGTCGCGGTAGCGCGGGTCCGAGGGGTCGAGTGTGCGAACGCCCATCGGCGTGAGCAGGCGCGACGTCACGCACGCGATCACCGCGCGGCGTTGTTCGATGCTCAGTGCCGAGTGCGGCAGGCTCGCCGCGAAGACCTGATTTGGACGCACGGATGCGTCCGGTGTCCACCCCGTCGGCTCACCTGGTGTCAGGACATCGAACAGGCATCGGTCTTTCGCGTTCCAGAACTTCGCCGCAAAACTTCTTCCGACCGCGCCCGCGAGATCGCTCAGGTCCGCGGTCATCGTGCCGCGCTGCTTGCTCAACGCGCCCGCCAGTGACCGCAGCGCGTTGTACCACAGCGCGTTGATCTCCACCGCCTTCCCGTGGCGCGGCGTGAATGTCACGCCATCTCGCTGCGCATCCATCCACGTCAGTTGCGTCGCGCCCGTGCCCGCCGTGATCAGTTTGTCGATCGGGTCCATCGCGATGTTGAAGTCCGTGCCGCGCCGGTAACTCTGCACCACGTCCAGACACGACTCGAGGAAACGCGATTCAAAACCCGCGCGATCGCCCGTCGCTTCCAGCCACCGGCACGCCGCGTGGACAAACCACAGCGAGGCGTCCGCCGTGTTGAACTCCGGCTCCCCGGTCTGGTCGTTGAAAACGTTGGGGATGATGCCGTTGCGGCGGGCACGGGCGAAGCCTTCCAACTCTCGCGCCGCGTCATCGAACCGCCCTGTCGCGAGCAGCAGGCCCGGCAGCGAAATGAACGTGTCCCGTCCCCAATCCGAGAACCACGGGTAGCCGGCAATGGT
>CAYMWG010000292.1:0-3839 GCA_964393765.1 uncultured Phycisphaeraceae bacterium | reverse complement strand
CCCCCCCCACTGCGCCTTCGCCGCGGCAGTTGCTGGCCTCACCCTCGCCGCACCGGCGCTCGCCGATGCAAGCCCTGACCGCGACAACACCTCCAAGACCGGCTGGTGGTACTTCACCAATGCCACGCACGCCGACATCGTCGCGAAGGTGGCCGAGGGCTTCCGGCCCATTGACCTCGAACCCATCGACGGGGGCAGCCCGCAGCGGTTCGCCGCGGTGCTGGTCGCCGATGCCGGGACCTTCAACAAGGACTTTGACTGGAACACCGGCCAGACCGAGGCGCAGGTGAACGCGGCCCTTTCCTCTCAGGGCCATCGCCTCATCGACATCGAGGCCTACGAGGTCTCCGGGGTGGTCCGCTACGCCTACGTCAGCATCGACAACTCCGGCGACGACTTCTCGCCCGCCAACTGGTGGATCGCGGGCCGCACCGAGCAGCAGGTGCGCGACTTCGCGGATGACAACAACGCCCGCATCATCGACGTGGACACCTACCTCGACAGCGGCGCGCGAAGGTACGCCGCGGTGCTCGTGCCCGACTCGGGCGACCTCGCCCGCGACTTCACCTTCCTCGCCGATGCGACCCCCGCCCAGATCAGCGCGGCCATCGCCCAGGGCCAGCGCGTCGTGCAGATCGAGAGCGAGAATCCCGGCACCTTCTGCACGCTGCTCGAGGACTTCGCCCCCGATGTGAACCACCATTGGTGGTTCCACGGCTGGTCGGCCCAGCAGATCGACGACTTCACCGACCAGTACGGCACCCGCCTGGTCTTCCTGGACCGCCTGCCCATCGCCGCGGGCGCCACGACCTACTCCGGCGCGTTTGTCAACAACCTCAACGCGCCCGAGACCCGCGGGCGCGACCTGATGGACGCTGATATCGATGACGGCTTCTGGGGCTTCTACTGCAAGCGGATCAGCGGCTCGGTTGTCTCCGGCCTCCAGCACGACCGGCCCTTTGAGCCTGCCAGCGCGCTCAAACTCCTGCACCACGTCACCGCGTTCATGGCGATGGAGGCCCCCGGCTCAACGATCACGCTCGCCTCGCAGTTCCCCTACCTCGGCGGCGGCGGAAACGGTCAGCCCGGCTACGACTCCTGCCCCAACCCCAACGACCCCAACGTCCAGTCGTTCACGCTCCAGAACCTGCTGACGCTCGTGATGAACCCCTCGGACAACGAGGCGACCTACGCCATCACCACCAACTTCGGCGGGTTTGGCCTGCTCAACGCCAACGCCGCCTCGCTGGGCATGACCAACACCTCGCTCAACTGGCACATCGGCTGCGCCAACCCGCCCAACTTCACCACGCTCCGCGACCTCGGACGCATCCACGAGTCCGTCAGCACCGGCCTGCTCTCCCCGCCCAACGTTGCGACGTTCCGCACCATCATGATCAACGGCTGGTCGCAGAACCTGACGGACATCATCAACCAGGAGTTTGATGCCGCGGGCATGCCCGGTTTCTACCGCGCACCGTTCACCAGCCAGATCCAATACGCGACCAAGGGTGGCAACTACGGCTTTGGCAACGGCACGTTCTCGCGCTCGGGCGCAACGTGGATCTCCCTCCCGCACAAGGCCCAGTGCCAGGCCTCGCCCCGCGAGTTCACCTACGGCGGCTACTACAACAACATCACCAACGATACGCTCCCGGGCAGCCAGACCGCGCTCTCCCGCGCCACCCACGAGCAGATGCGCGAGCAGGTCCGCGCTGCCATCGAGTCGTGGATGAGCGTCTGCATCGCCGATGCCGACCAGGACGGCGATGTCGATGTCCCCGATATCTTCTTCTTCCTCACCCTCTGGTTCCGCGGCGATGGCGACTTCAACGCCAACGGCCGCAACGAGGTGCCGGACATCTTCGCGTTCCTCAGCGCGTGGTTCGCGACCTGAGCAGGGCCGGAACACGCGGATCGAATATCTTCAAGCACGTCACTCAGGGCCGGCGGGCACACAAGCCCGTCGGCCTTTTCGACCCTACGCGATCACCCTCCGCCGCATCGACACATAGTCCCACAGCACAAACCGGTCCAGGTCCTTGCCCCCGGTGAAGAACACCCGGCCGCGGGTCATCTCGGCGACGCGGTGTGCAAAGGCCACATCTTCGCTGCTCTGGCTCCAACTCGGCAATAGAAAGATGTTGATGGTGATCCCCTCGCGCGCGCACAGCGCGGCCTCGCGCATCGTCGCCTCCTCGGTGCGCGAGTCGGGCGGGTAGAGCATGAACAGCATCGGCCCCTCGAAGTGCGCTGTCGGCAGGCCGTCGGTGATGAGGAACACCTGCCGGTTGGGCGTGTCCTGCCCGCTCAGCACGCGCCGGGCCACGCTCAGGCCCTGCTGGATGTTGGTGAAGTGCTGCGGCACGCGCAACTCGCTCACCGCCGGATCGCTCATATCCGCCTTCAACCGCACCACCGGGTTGTGGATCGACACCGGCTTGGGCATGAGGCTCACGATCTCCGATGCTCGCCGGAGTTTGGCAAACGTGAACATCTCGACAAACGACAAATGATCGCCCGGATACTCCTGCCGGATCAGCGCATCGAGCGCCAGGGCCATCCGCTTCACGTTCACATACTGCCCGCCGTGCCGCATCGACCCGGACATGTCCATCAGCACGCTGGTGGCGCACCTGGGCGTGTTGCGCGTGCGGTGGATGAGCAGGTCGTCGCCCGAAGGGAACTCGAAGACCGATGAGCCTGCTCCCGGTCTCCCCTCGCTCGTGCCGTCCGTCTTTCTCCCGCTCCTCGCTCGCACGAGCGCGTTCACGAAACTCCCCGCCACATCCATGCTCGCCAGGGAATCGCCGAACTCGTACGCCTTGGTCTTGGCCGTTTCCGCCGCGCCCTCGCCGAGAATCGCCCCGTCGTGCCGCCCGGACCTCGCGGCCTGAAGATCGCTGAAGATCTCCGCCAGCAACCGCCCCCGCACCAGCGCCATGGCCCTCGGCGAGAGTTTGAAGCCGTCCTTGGTCTTCTCGAGTCCCTGCCGCTCCGCCTCGCTGCGCACAAACTCCTCGATCTGCCGCTGCAACTCGTTGAGTTTCTGCATCTCCTCGGCGCGGTTCTCATCCTCGGCGAACTCGGCCAACTGGTCCATGTCGATGATCGCCAACTGCGCGGTCTTGCTCGCCTCGCGCAGTTGCTCCAGAAGCCGGTCGATCGTCGCGAGTTCCTCCAAGACCTCGATGGCCTCGGGCACGCTCAGCCGCTCGCGACCGGTGAAGGCGTACTTCCCCGCCAACTGCTCAACCTGATACTTCTCCCCCAGGCGCTCGATCAACTTCAGCAGGCCCCGCGCCACCGGTGAGTGCTCGTTCTTCTGCTGGTACCACAGACGCTCGAGTTCCCGCACCTGCTCGTTCCGAACCGCGCGGTCCAGAGCCTCGCGCTGTTCCTTCTTCACCTCCACCAGCCCCGCCTGCTCGGTGTACGCCTTGGCCGCCGCCCGTCGCACCATGTCCGTCTCAAACTCCGCCAGGATCCGCGCCTTGCGTTCCTCCAGCATCGCGATCAGCGATTGCAGACTTGGCCCCAGCCCCGCGATCTGCGACGGGTCGAGGCGGATCGCCGCGGCCAGTTGCTCCTCGGTCAACTCCGCGAGATCGCCGTACTGCATGGCAAAGTCGAACGCCGCGCCCGCGACGTCCGGCGGCGGGGCTGTGGGCGATGGGAACACCCGGGGGTCGTAGCCCAGGTAAGCGTGAACGATGCCGCCGGCGCTGCTCATGTCTCAAACTCCACTCGCCCGTGCCGCACCGACCGGCTCACCTTGTCGCTGGCCCACAGCCCCGCGAGCACGAACTCGACGCAGCTCGCCCGCACCGCCGGGTCGC
>CAYMWG010000291.1:0-3868 GCA_964393765.1 uncultured Phycisphaeraceae bacterium | reverse complement strand
GTACTCGGCGACGTTCAGCACGTCCACGTCAACTGTATAGCCCGCCTTCTCCAGCGCGGCCCGGAACTCTTTGAGCCGCCGGTTGTCGAACAAGCCGGGCACGTTTTCCATCATCACGCGCTTGGGCTTGAGGCCAAGCACAAGACGCTGAAACTCAAAGATCAAGTCGTTCTGCTTGTCGAGCACCCGCCGCCCGCCGTTGTAGGTCCGCAGCGTCGAGAAGCCCTGGCATGGCGGACAGCCACCCAAAACGTCGAGGTCCCCTTTCTCGATTGCCAGTTTCTTGAGGACAGCCTTTGCGGTCACCTTGCGGATGTCTTTGGACCATATGTGCGTCGCCGGGTGATTCCGCTTGTAGACATCGACCGCATCGGCATCGATCTCGATCGCACCGATGACGTTGAACCCCGCCTGCTTGAACCCCTGAGACATGCCACCACAACCTGCGAAGCAGTCAAAGGCCGTCGGTTGCTCGATCGCTTTCTTGGGTCGTTTTGTCGCCATGCGTGATGAGGGTAACAGGCTCGATTCGAGTCTGCCAGAACATCCAGCAAGGGCCAAAGACTCCCACCGTACGCCGTGTCCTCCTTACGCCGCCACCGTCGCGCTCGTCACATCCGACCACGGCCCCTTCTCGCCCCGCGTTTTGACCCACCGCAGCATGTAGACCGCCGTCCTCCCGCCGTCGGCAGACTTGAACTCGGTGCGGAAGGTTCATGTGGGGGGACGGGCGGCTGGTCAGGGTCAGGAACGAGAGCGTTCTTGGATCGCCGATGGGGTCCGTCGGCGCGGGGGCGCCCGTATCGACGAGTTTCACCCACACCTCCGCGCCCGCCACGCCCTCGGGCTTGCCGCGCCGGGTCGGCGAGCCTTCATCCACGAGGCGCAGTTGGTGCGTCAGGCGCGTGCCCGGGTCCACGCTCACCAGCGGGCGCGTCGTCGGCGTTGGTGACGGCGTGCGCGAGGTGTCGCGCACTGTGATCCCGATCGTCGCGCGGTCGGCATCGGTGGTCTTGGTGTACCCCTGCACGAAGTTGGTGATGGGCCGGACTTTCAAGGCCAGGAGGGGCTCGGTGGTGCCACGTGCCGGACTTTGACGGGGTGCCAGGGATCACGGTGCCGGGCATCTTCGCGTTCGTGAGTGCGTGGTTTGCGGGATGCTCTTGAGGAACGTTGGAAGTTGGAAGTGGGAAGAAGCAGGAAGTAGAAAGGCGGGAGCCCCCACCGGTCGCTGCGCGACCACCTCCCCCTGGCGGGGGAGGAGTCCGTAAAGCGGGTAGCATCCGGCATCCACACAAGGAGCCGCGCATGGCTGCACCATCCCGTCGTGATTTCCTGAAGCGTTCCGCCGCGGCGACGATTGCCGCGTCCGCACTGTCTGGCGCAGCAGCGGCCGGCGCAGCGCGCGATGTGGGGAAGGGCCAAGCAAAGGAAGGGTCGGGCCAGCCCGCCGGGGGGGGGCAGCCACCGGACGTTTCCAAGCCCGGCAAGGTCGATGTCGAGCGCCGCAGGTTCGGCAAGACGGACATGCAGGTGGCGATCCTGGGCTTTGGCTCCGCGGAGATCGGGTATGAGCGGACCGACCAGAAGGTGGTTGATGGTATTTTGAACGCCGCGCTCGATCAGGGTTTGAACGCGGTGGATACGGCGGAGTGTTATGTCGATGCGGAGGAGCAGATCGGCCGGGCGATCTCGGGGCGCCGCAAGGAGTTCTACCTCTTCAGTAAGTGCGGGCATGTGACGAAGAACGGCGAGCGGGGCGACGACTGGAGCAAGGAAGGGATACTCAACTCCGTGGAGCGGTCGCTCAAGCGGTGCAAGACGGATGTGCTGGACCTGATCCAGTTGCACTCGTGCTCGCTGGAGACGCTCGAGAAGGGCGAGTGCATCGACGCGCTGGAGGAAGCGAAGAAGCAGGGCAAGGTGCGGTACATCGGCTACAGCGGCGACTCGAAGGCCGCGAAGTACGCGATCGAGACGGGCCGGTTTGATGCGCTGCAGACATCGGTGAACATCGCCGACCAGGAATGCATCGAGTTGACGTTGCCGCTGGCGCGCGAGAAGGGCATGGGCGTTGTCGCCAAGAGGCCGATCGCCAACGCCGCGTGGCGGTACGACGCGAAGCCCGACAACGGGTACCACGTTGAGTACTGGAACCGGCTGCAGGAGTTGAAGTACGCGTTTGCGATGGGCGAGAAGCGCAGCGACACCGGGCCGGACGGCGCGGCGGGGACCGCCCTGCGTTTCTCGGCGTTCCAGCCCGGCGTGCATGTCTGCATCGTGGGGACGAGCAAGCCGGAGCGGTGGCGGCAGAACGCGGAACTGCTGAGGGCGGGGGCGCTGAGCGAGGAAGCGGTGAAGACGATCCGCGCGAGGTGGAAGGAAGTGGCGAAGGCGGAGTGGACGGGGCAGACGTGAGGAAATGCGGAGTGCGGAGTGCGGAATGCGGAGGGAAGGCCGGGACCGGAAGTGAGCGAGCAGAACCCGAGACCCGAAACCCGATCCCTGGCTCATGGCTGCATTCCATTCCGCAATCCGCATTCCGCATTCGGCACTTCTCCCTAGACTCCCCCCGTGTACCAATCCCTTCTCACGCGGCGATACCTCACCAGCAAGATCATGCCGCTGCTGGCGATCCTCGCGGTGATGTTCTGTTCGGCCCTGGTGCTCACGACCTGGTCGATCATGGGCGGGTTCGTGGTGATGCTGCTGAAGGTCGGGCGCGAGATGGAGGGGGATGTCAGCATCGCCTGGCCGACCGCGGGCTTTGCGCACTTCGAGGACCTGATCACGCGATTGGAAGCGGACCCGATGGTCGCCGCGGCAGCGCCCGTGGTCGAGGCCTTCGGGATGCTGGTGCTGCCCGATGACCGGCAGTACGGGATCACGCTGCGGGGCATCGACCAGCGGTACGCGAACGTGGCGACGTACGGCGAGGCGCTGTGGTGGAAGCCGATCCAGCAGGCGCTGCCCAAAGACGAAGAGGGGGAGGACCCGCGACTGGATCCGGAGTGGTGGAAGGAGCAGGCGATCGCGCAGTCGCGCGATCCGGAAATGTCCGCCGCGCAGATCCGCGAGTACAAGCCGTGGGCGACGATGGAGGCCGATGGCACGCGCCTGATGGAGAAGGACCCGGTGTCGGGCGTCGATCGGCCGGCGGTGGTGCTGGGGATCGAGATGTCGGGGTTCTCGAAGCGCGACCCGAAGGGGTTTTACACTCCGGCGGACCTGGCCGGGACGCGCGGCGGCGTGGGCGGATACAAGTGGATGATCGGCTTCATCCCGAACCACGAGGTGACGGTCACGGTGCTGCCGCTGAGCAGGTCGGGCCGTGCGGTGGGGACGGTGTCGGCGCGGTTGCCGGTGGCCAATGAGTTCCGCACGGGTCTGTACGATGTGGACAAGCGGACCGCACTGATCCGGCTGGAAGAGTTGCAGCGGATGCTGAACATGGATCAGGCGGAGCGGCTGGAGGAAGCGCCCGCGGATCCGTACGCGATCGACACGGGGCCCGATGGCGAGGAGCGGCAGCCGGGGCGCACGGTAATCGGCATCGAGCCTGCGCGGGTGACGACGATTTTGGTGAAGGCGGTGCCGGGTTTCGAGCCCGAGCAACTGAGGGAGCGGGCGATCGAGGTTTATGCGGAGTTTGCGGGCGCGCACCGGGGCGAGGTCCCGAGTCCGTCGGACATGGCCAAGACGATCTCGACGTGGGAGCGGCAGCAGGCGATGTTCGTGGGCGCGGTGAAGCGGGAGACGGCGATCGTGCTGTTCCTCCTGCTGTTCATCTCCTTTGTGGTGGTGTTTCTTATCCTGGCGATCTTCTGGGCGATGGTGAGCGAGAAGACCAAGGACATCGGCGTGCTCC
>CAYMWG010000290.1:0-3915 GCA_964393765.1 uncultured Phycisphaeraceae bacterium | reverse complement strand
TCCAAGGCCTTCGCCGACTTGCCCGAGTCCCTCGCCCGCCGCCGCGTGATCGTCCCCGCCCGCTCCATCAAGGATGCCGCTCGTGGTCACATCCGGCAGGGCCTCATCTGAGACAACCGGAGAGTTTGCGTCGATCGGGGTATCAACAAGCCCGGTGAGTTCAACCGCGGAGGTGATCTGGAGTTCATGGTCCCCGCGCGGACCCTCGCGATGCCCGCCAACCTGCGCGATGCCGACGCCGACCACCGCGGCGATCAACGCGAGAGACAGATGGATCATCAGAGACACCGCGATCGCAAGGGTCGAGCCGCTTATGGCAAGCCCCAGCAGCAGTTGCGGAAAACTGACGCAGGCGGCATCGACGGTCGTTCCCGTAGGTGTCGGTGCAGCCGTCAGCGTGCCGGAACGAGCCGCGGGGCGTTG
Organism: uncultured Phycisphaeraceae bacterium; assembly: GCA_964393765.1. Taxonomy (GTDB): domain Bacteria; phylum Planctomycetota; class Phycisphaerae; order Phycisphaerales; family UBA1924; genus JAHBXL01. The sequence goes on along the minus strand of CAYMWG010000290.1, from coordinate 3,492 downwards.
GCCAAGTTGGCCGGGGAAGGTGACCGGATTAGGCGTTCCAGCGGTTGCCATTTTTGCCTGTTGCCGTCTCGCTCCCCAAAGATATCGGCGATCGCGCTGCGGGTTTCAGCGCAACGAGGCCAATCGTCCTCTGAATGTTCGCAGCACAACCCTACCCGGGTTCGTCCGGGTACCGCACTTCCTGCAAGATACGAGGCATGCGGCCCTTACTTGACCGCGCCGGCGACTTTCACTCGCACCCGATAAATCGACCCTGCACCAGTGGTGGCGTAGATCGTCTTGCGGTCGTCATCGCCAAAGACCAGGTTCGTCGGGCTTTCTTCAAGCCCGATGACGCCGATCACCTCGCCGGTCGGCTTGAAGACGTGGATGCCGCCCCGCGCGGCGACGTACAGGTTCCCGGTTGTGTCGAGCCGCAGACCGTCCGCGCCTGCCGAGCGTCCGCCCGCCTGCACCTGCGCGATCAATTTGCCTTCAAGGAGTTCCCCCTCGGCGGGCTTGCCGCGCAGTGGGTAGGCCCAGATTTCGCCCTTGCCGTGGTTTGCGACGTACAAGGTCTTTTCGTCGACCGAGAGGGCGATCCCGTTGGGCGTGCCGAGATCCTTGACCAGGAGATGCAACTTCCCGCTTGTATCGATCCGGTACACCCCGCAGAAGTCGAGTTCCCGCTTCCGCTCCTTGCCAAGTTGCTTGTTCAACCCGTAGGGCGGATCGGTGAAGAAGATCACGCCATCGGATCGGACGCACGCGTCGTTCGGACTGTTGAGGCTCTTGCCGTCCCACGAGGCCGCCAGAACGGCCAGAGTGCCCTTCGGTCCAAGTCGTGAGACCCGCCCCTCGTGTTCGCAGATCACCAGTTCACCCCTGTCGTCGAGGAAGAGGCCATTGCTGTGCCCGGAGGGCTTGCGGAACTCTTGGGGCACAGCGGCCTTGCCTGTTTCGGGGGGATCGAGCCGGAAGATCGTGTCGCTCGGAATGTCGGAATAGAGGAGGTGGCCCGGCTTGCCATCCTTCCCGGGGATCCAGACAGGCCCCTCGTTGAACTTTCCGCCCGTAGCGATCCGTTCGGGCGTGCCCGGATCGACAATTTCTTTCAAGAGATCGGGGGCTGCGGTCGGGGGCGTTGCGCCCGGCGCATCGGGCTGAACAACCGAGCCAAGCACGAGCGTTGCCGGAACTTGATCGATCGGCGGGTGCGCGTGATCCCAGGCCTGAACAGTCAGCAACGCGGAAGTGCAGCAGAGGGCAAGTAAGAGCATTTCAAGACTCCAATGGGCGGTGACGGGCAAAGGTCGTACAGCCGCCCGCAGCGTAGGTTACGCAACCGACGGGCTGGTTCACTCTTCGTCAAATCCGCTCTGCACCAGTTTGTGGAGCGCATCGCACGCCGCCTGCGCATCCTCCCCCTCGGCCACGATCTCCAGTTCGGTGCCCTTGGTCGCCGCGAGCATCATCATCTGCATGATCGACTTCCCGTCCACGGGCGATGCGGAGCCCGCGCGACAGACGGTGATCTCCGACTTGAACGGCGTCGCGGCGTCAACGAAGCACATCGCGGGCCGGGCGTGCAGCCCGAGGCGGTTGGTGATGGCGACCTTGGTGGAGACGCGTTTGGACAAGCGGACCTCGGGCGGCGGAAGCGAACTTCACGCCGGCAAGACAATGAAGGGGAACTCACCCAGCGAGTTGCTGGCCGTCGGCCTCTTCGAGCAGCGCGACGACTTCCTCGACGGTGGCGGCCTGGCGCAGGAAACGCCGGAAAGTTTCCTTGGACAGGTTTTTGAAGATCACCTCCATCGCCTGGAGGTGGTCCTCGGGGCGATCTTCCGGTGACAGGAGCAGAAAGATTGAGAAGACGGGCTGCTTGTCAAGGGCGTTGAAATCGACGCCCGTGGGGGAAAGACCGATGGCCGCCGCCATCGACCGGACGCTCTTGTGCTTGACGTGCGGGACGGCGATACCGCGGCCAAAGCCGGTGGACCCACGGCGCTCCCGCTCCAGAATTCGCGAGATGAGTTCCTCGCGAAGGCGGGCTTCCGCCGCGCCGCTCGTGATGAGCGCGTCCACCATCTCGCCGATCACGGTGTCGCGATCGGAGGAGCCCAGACGCGCCACGATTGCGCCCGGAGAGACGATCTCAGTCAACTTCATCACAAGAGGCTCCGTTGCCGGCAGGCCAGAGCGACCAGGCGCGGCGGCGAACACGCGGGGAGGACGATGCCCGCGCCGGGCTCAGCCCTGGAGTTTTTCCTTGAAGTCATGCACCTGCCGCTGGGCCTTGTCCATGCAATCGTCGATCGCGGCGTAGAGGTCTTTGGCGGTGGCGTGAGCGATGAAATCCTTGTGCTTGACGACATCCACCGCGACCTCGCAAGTGAACTCGCCCTTCTTGCCGGCCTCCAAGTACACCCTGATCTGCTGTGTGCCACTGAAATACTTCAGGAGTTTCTCGGACTTAGTCTCGGCGTACGTCCGCATGGCGTCGGTGATTTCGATGTGCTTGCCGATCACGTCAATTCGCATAACTCGCTCCCCTCAATCGGTGCCTCGATAACCTGCAGCGCGTCGGTCCACACCACCCCGTTTCGTCCAACACAGGGCTCAACCGCCGGGGAATGCGTTGAGAACCCGCCCGCCTTCGACAAACGCGGGAAACCGTGATCGTATGCGGAAGCACCGAACCGTGCGCGATGCGGCACGGGCACACCATCGGCGGGAGCAGATGCCGTGCCATCGGAGTCATCTTGCTTCGAACCGGCCTATCCCCGCGGCCCGGCCGCTCGCACCGCAGAAGGCATGTCAAACTTGGTGTCGTTGTCCCGGAACTTCCTGGCCAACTCCCCGGCCTTCGCGTCGTACGCCGCGCCGTCCTTCCAGGTGATTCGTGGATGGAGCACGTCCTTGGGCACGCCCGCGACCGCGTCGGGGATGGGGAGCCCGAAGACCGGGTCAGGGGTGAACTTGGCGTTCCGCAGTGTGCCATTCAGGATCGCCGTCACGAACGCGCGGGTGTAGGCGAGTTTGAAGCGTGACCCAGTGCCGTACGGGCCGCCCGTCCAGCCGGTGTTCAGGAGCCAGACATCCGCGTTGTGCTTGGCGAGCTTGCCGGCGAGCATCTCCGCGTAGACCTTGGGCGGGCGGGGCAGGAACGGCGAGCCGAAGCACGCCGAGAAGTTCGGCTGCGGCTCGGTCACGCCCAGTTCGGTGCCGGCGAGTTTCGAGGTGTAGCCGTTGATGAAGTAGTACATCGCCTGCTCGCGGCTGAGTTTGCTCACCGGCGGCATGACGCCGTAGGCATCGGCCGTTAGGAACACCACGTTCTTCGGGTGGCCGGCCATCGAGGGGATCACCGCGCCCGGGATGTAGTCGATCGGGTAGGTCGCGCGGGTGTTCTCGGTGTACTTCGTGCTGTCGTAGTCGGGCACGCGCGTATCAAGGTTGATGTCGAGATTCTCGAGCACCGAGCCGAACTTCACGGCGCTGAAGCTCTGC